>JAGQHH010000044.1 GCA_020431945.1 Cyanobacteria bacterium HKST-UBA02
AAAAAACAGCGATTCCGCAAATGAGTACATGAACCGCTCGGGATAAGGCTTTCAATGATATCAAAATTCTCCAGAAGCGTAAGATGAGCCTGGGTAGTACTTGGAAATAGAACCCGAAACGGACGAAATAGTTTTCGAGGCGCCAAAATTTGCGCCGTGAGATACTTCGCGGCCCGTGGCATTTTTCTGAATCGCGAGCTGCTAGGGAGGCTGCACCGAAGGTGGACTTGAGTAGAAAACTGAAAGGATAGCCCGGGATACATGCAGCATCGAGCATCTGGAGCGTGCACTGGGCTTGAGGTTCCGGTAGTAGAAGCACATGAACAGGTTGTACGCCATCATGCAGATGAGCCAAAAATTCAGGATCGCACTTCCTGAATGTTTGTAGACATGGTCTGAATGCCATCTATTGACACTCTCGTTGAATCCGAGGTTCTCAATCTTCCAGCGATCATGCCCGAGCTCAACCACTGCCTTCGCACCGGCCTTAACTGGATGAAGCGACGTAGCCCAGATCCAGGTCGAGGGCTCGGAGTCCGGACTCTTAACCTGGCGCTCGATTGATCGGATTACTCGAACAGGCTTACTGACCCCGAATGCTACCTCGTCCGTCTCGCAAATTTCCCTCCTGATTCCGTTTGCTTCAGTGACAATCTCCTTTGCCTCCTGGTCCAGGATCAAGATAGATTGCTTAAAGACGTCTCCAGCATTGCTTTTCAGCACAGTCAAAAAATCTTTCCCTGAGCTAAGAGCCATCTCCATGAATGGAATGTTGCCATACAGCGCATCTGCCACCACAACATCAAAGGCACGGGGATAGTTTTTCACGATCCGCTCATACAGCCGTTTCGCTGCCGTCAGCTCTCCTTCTCCCGGGAGAATCGGCTCGGCATCCACAAAAAAGCAGAAATTCTTAAACAGAAATTGACCGGTCACATTCTTGTGGTAGTACTGAACCCCACCGTCCTTGGTCTTCCTCTGGCAGCATTGGTCGCACTTCTTCTTCTCCGAGCAGCTCGATTCATGCCCATCTATCAGCAACCCTACGAGCCCGTGAGCATTTACCTCCAGCGCTTTCATCCGCCTCATGCTGCTGAAGAGCTTCTGATTCGCCAACCTGAGACTGTCGCTATCCATCCTCTCCACGACCCGCCCGATTGTGTCGGCACTCGGAGGTTCTTGACCCATAATCCTACGCCAGGCAGGATTGCGGCTAATCTGCTCGAGGGAATTGAGGCTGCCCAGCCTGGCCAGAAACATCGAAAATACAGCACCAAGCACATCCTCCGTCGCGATGCGCGGCTGCAACCGGCTGTCTCTCACCAGTGACAGGTGCGATTGCAGCTTCAAATACTTGTCGCCGTACCTCCAGATGCGAGTAAGAATAGCTACAGTTCCTTCTCTCGCACGTTCTCCCACCAGATATCAGACAGCTCATCGAGAAGCTCTCGCATGAGTCGATAGTTAGTCACCCACTGATGAACATCGTCGTTCCAGTCCGCTGGGATATATGCTTGCCGGAGATTTCCTTTCACCCTCCGCACGAGATAAACCCCGAAATGCTTCTCACCCATGGTGCACTTACAGCTTTCACGTCCGCACTTCTTCCATCTCTCCATTGGCGTTCCGCCAAGAAATCCCTGACCCTCTCGCAATAGCTTCTGGAGCTTTGCCCTCACCTTTCGCTCGCGGCTACGCCGCTCGTTGACTGAAGACGCTGATAACTTCTGTGGCATCTCTCTGGACCTCCGTGGCGCCATTAAAGTGATACCAACAAACTCATACGAAAGCCAATGCGAATCTGCTCATTCCCATGCCAAGATCCCAAATCGATCACCCTCGATCAGTTTCGAGTCTTAGTCCATCGTTACATTGCGGAATCGCTGGCGAAAAAAGTTTTTTCGAAAAAGGAGATAGGCGCCCTCCTCAGAGTCCGAAATGTGGCTCGAAGTCACGCATAGTAAATGCCGCTAAAAGCAAAGCAATAAGCAGCAATGTTTGAGCCGTAGATTGCCGAAACTCACTCTTGCAAAAAACAGAAAGAATCGCAAAGGTGCAAAAAAATAAGAGGATAGGCTCCCAGACAAAACGAATACATATTCTCGGACAAGGGAGAAAAATAGTGACAGCTCAGTAAAGTGCTGAGGACCATGACAAGAAAAGTCAGACTCTTACCATAACCAGGAAGTCTCAGATCCGGAGCCAGAATGTAAATCAAAGCGCAGACAATCCCAACAAAAAGCAGCACGCCGTGGGAGTAGGAGCCGAATCGGAGGACTCCAAAACAGAGTCCAAGAGTGAAGGATACAGCAACTATAGAGAATCTCTCCATGAGCAGATGTTACCGGACCGTGCATCCGGGCAAAAGGGTGGGACTCCCACTGGGTGCGGGTATAAATGACCTTAACTGCATAGGACCTGGAGCGAACCAGAGTGACTGACGATAATAAGGACCGGGACGACAGGGTCGTAGAGTTCAGACCACGCTCTCCTGAAGAAGCTGGAGAGAAGAAGGAGCGGAAGCGACGCCCATCGAAGCGAAGCTGGCTCGAAAATTCTTCGGGAGCCTACAGCGCAGGTCAGATGCTCCTCTGCGAGATCGTTTCGCCTGAAGGTGGCGGATACTCGGTTCTGATACTTCCGGACAATGTGCAGGCGTATCTGATCTCAAACCGGCGACACAAGCCCGGTGAGCAGGTCTGGACCCAGTTTAACTGCACTAGAGATGATCGATTGTTGGTCAATGTGCTCGATAGAACGTCGACGCTTTCGCCATACAACTACTCCGAGCACTACAAAATCGGACAGATTTTAAATTGCCGGATACTTAAAGGCAGACCCGGAGGCTATGACGTCATCGTCGGTGAAAACGACCTGCCGGCGGTGCTGAAAAGCAGCAGACGTCTCGATGTCGGCACCGAGGTCAGCGCCCGGGTGGAGATGGCGGATGAGGACCTGATCGTTCTCAATGAAGTTTTCAGAGCAAAATCAGACTAGAGCTCAGATTGATCTCTTCTCCAGACCGGCGAGAAGCATACCGATATGAGGTTTGCGCTCAGGAGCTTTGAGGACGAGGGCCCCGACAACCAGAGCGAAGAGCGCGACCGTGACAAGAAATGGCACGGGATCGCTGTTTACCATGAGGTCCAGTCGTCCGCCTACAATCGCTCCGGCAGCAGCCCCGGCTAAGAAGCGAACCGAGGCATGGCGCCATGCCGGCTGAGTCAGACCGGGAAGGGAAGCAAGCATGATCAGGGCGCCGGCGATGAGACCGAGTCCCGAGCCATAGCGCATATTGTTGGGGAAAGCGATGTTATACAGATCGAGAAATGATGCAACCGAATTGAGAAACTGATTGTGGAAATCCCGGGGCTCGAGAGTCATCGATGTTGCCGAAAGCGCATGGACCGTGCCATAACTCCGCATGAAACACACCAGCTCCCAGGCATAGCCCATGACCACCGCCATGACCGCCGCTCCCGCGCCTATGAGCGCGACAGCAAGAAGGGCTTGTCCACCGGATCTAAGACAGGGAGCAAGAATTCTCATGGCAAGACCTCTCTATTGTGAGTGGAGTCGAATCTCTTCAGGGCTGAAGCCGCAATCAAGCAGACATCCCTGTCCCCTCCCGAGAGATCCACTGCTTTCTTGAAATTTTCCCTTGCTAAATCAATCCTGCCAGTCTGCAGATTGTAATAGCCCAGATTGACCAGAGTGGGAATGTGCCTGGGGTCCAGACGGCGAGCCGAGTTCAGAAGAGCCCGGGCGCGATCGAGCTCGCCTCTTCTCATACAGATGGTGGACAGCCCGACCTTCGCCGATACCAGATCCGGTTTTGCTTTCAAGGCATGAAGCCAGTGCTTCTCTGCCGGTTCGAGATCGTTCTGGCGGAACTCTACCCGGGCGAGGCGGTCGAAGCCGCTGGCAAAGCCGGGGTCCATGGCGGTGATGAACTCGAGCTTCTGACGAGCGACGGCATACTGCTTTTCGTTGATGTCGCCGGCTGATTCGTTATAAAGATAATTGCGCAGAGTGGTTTTTCCACAAAATAGAATCAGCATCATCGAGACATAGGCAAGATAGAGCTTGCGCTTGCGATTGCAAGAACGCTGCCCGGCAGCGGGCCTGGAATCTTCGCTCCTGAGGGCGAGACAGACGTCCGGGGAGTCGAGAGGGCAGGCAAAAGATTTCCGGGCGATTACTCTAATAAACGCTTCGAAATCGGCTTCATCAAAAAGAAGGCTGTCCAGATTACGGGGAACAAGCTTCCCCTTTTTCTCCACGAAAAGAGTCAGGCGTCTGGCAGGCGGCATGAATGGCAGCAGGCGGAAGAGACCCTGGGCGGGCTCGCAGGTGAAGGCAGCTATCTCGTCGAAGCCTATGGCTCTGCGAAAACGAGCTATCCGCATAGACTGGCCGTCCACCAGAACGTTCCCATTGATCAGAGAAAGAGCCTTGAGAATTCCGAGAAAAACCAGTTGCCATTGAATAAAAGCGCTCAGCCAGAGCCCGCAGATACGCACAACCATAGCTGGCACCGAGCTGGTGCTGGGCAGTATGGAAAGCGCATCGGGGATTGTAATCAGAGTGGCCACCAGAAGGGCTGTGGCGAATGCCAGACGTGCCATGAGGGCGCCACTATAGGGGAGCTCGAAAGAGCCCGGATCGACAATCTGATTTTTCATGTCAAAACTGGTAAGTAATCCGATGACTTACAGATTAAGGCCGGTCCCCGGCAATCGATATGGGATTTTCCCTGATCTGGGTCTCGAACAACCGCTAGAAGGCTTGATTGATAGTGTCGTTAACCGACTTGAAGAATTTGTCGCTCTCTTTCGAGACTGATTCAATTACAGGTCTTGTCGCCGATTCCACTGCCTTGCTGATTCCGGTCACGGCATCATTGACCGCCGAATTCACTGCTGCCGGGATGCTGACATAGAAAGGCAGCTCCCTGGATAGCGGGTTCTTCGGGCTGGCGAAGCCTTCTTTGGGCTTCTTGTGGCTGTGATAATAGCTGTTCATATACTGCGCCCAGATGCCGGCTGCCACGGTACCACCGGTGACACCCCTGGCTTTTATAGGATCGTTCTCGTCATTACCGGCCCAGACCGCGGTCACCAGATCAGGCGTGGCGCCTACGAACCAGACGTCCTTGTTGCCGTCGGCGGTACCGGTCTTGCCCGCCACCTCGACTCCGGAGAGAGAGGCGCGCTTGCCGGTGCCTTCGGTGATCACGTCTTTGAGGGCATCGACAATCTGCAAGCAGGGCTCTGTGGGCAGGCGCTTTTCTCTTCTAGATTCGAAGCTCGCCATGAGCGCTCCGTCCTCTGCTTCGATCTTGCGGATGAAACGAGGCTCGATGAATTCACCGCCGCGAACCATAGTGGCATAAGCATTGCACATCTCCAGTGGCGAGACCGCGCAAGTTCCGAGAGCCAGGGAGGGAACCACATCCATCTCCGAGGAGATTCCAGCTTTGCGCGCTACGTCAATCACCCGCTTCACCCCTGTGTCGCTTGCCACTTTCACGGCCGGAACATTGCGCGAAAGAGCCAGAGCCTGACGCACGGTCATTAGCCCCATGAAAGCACCATCGAAATTCTGCGGTGTATAGGAGCGAGGGCCGGCAGGCACCACTATCGGTGAATCGTTGACGAAACTATTTTGATCGAGCTTGCCCTCCATGAGAGCGGTGAGATAGACAAGCGGCTTGAAAACCGACCCGGCAGTGTGGGGATTGAGAGCCCGGTTCCACTGGCTTTTCTCGTAAGGACCGACACTGCCCACCATGGCCACAACTGATCCGTTATCCGGCGAAATCGAGACCAGAGCACCCTGGTCGAGCCCAATCGGAGCCTTCCTCACTCCTCTCGAGAGAACCTTCTCCCCTTCCGCCTGGGCTGCCGGATCGAGACATGTATAGATCTTGAGAGTCTGGGTCCAGAGCTTATCTTTACCGAGACGGTCCTCGAGGATGCCGACGACATGATTGACATAATGCGGGAACTTGAGCCGGTGGGGACCGCTCTCGAAAGCAAGCTTCTGAGCACTATAGCGCTCCTCATCGAGACTGCTTATATAACCGCATTCGAGCATGGCTTTCAGAACCTGCTCCTGACGTTTTTTCGCCCTGGCGGCATTAGCGGGGTTGCCCAGATCCGATGGGGCTTTGATCAGCCCGGCCAGATAAGCAGCCTCCGGAATGCTCAGCATGCCTGCCGGTTTGTTGAAATAAGTAATGGCAGCGCGCTCGATACCGTAGGCGCCCCGTCCGAAATATACCTGATTCAGGTAGGTTTCTAGAATCATGTCTTTGGGATAGCAAGACTCCACATCGAGAGCCATGAAGATCTCCATGAGCTTTCGTTTGGCGGTACGGTCCTTGTAGTCGAAATAAATCGTCTTCATGAGCTGCTGGGTTATCGTAGACCCGCCCTGATGGAGCTCGCCTTTCATCATATTGCTCAGAACAGCCCGGAGAATGCCCAGGGGATCGACACCATGATGCTGGTAGAAACTGCGGTCTTCTATAGCAACAACTGCCTTTCTGACATTGTCGCTGACCTGATCCAGAGGCACGGGCTCGCGATCCCCGTCCTTGCGAACAGTACAGACTAGCCGGTCCCTGCCGTCGAGAATCACCAGACCTATGCGTTGCTCTTCGATGGTAGGCAGCTTGATCACCGAAAGATGAAGAGCTTTCTTCATGGAGAAGAACGCCAGGCAGGAAAGCAGGCAGATGAGCCCCACAATAACCAGTCGCCTGAATCCGCGCGAGCTCACCAGATTGACCAGTCCGGGCCGGAGGCTCAACACCGAGATTAGTGACTTCTTAAACGTCGTTCCGAAAAGCGCTTTCATATGACTCACCCGAATCTAGCTCGCAATCAGTGGCAATCGCCCTTCGGAGGGCACCATTCTATGATAGCCGCGGCGAATGTTAGATTGTAAAACGGACGCTATGCCTCAGTGATAGTTCCGATCAAAGAGGTAAAGATCTGTTCACTTCCATAGCATCGATCAGATCAGTCGTAACCTGTAAATCTCCTCATCTCCGGCCCGCACCCGTTTGATTACAGCCCGCCCCTGATCGTCTACGGTCAGATCGACTTTTAGCCTGTCGGCGCTGCTGAATCGCTTGCCTTTACCCTCCGGCACGAACACCTGCTCGATACCGAATTTCACGGGTATGCTGGCAGCCGAGCCGTACTCGGCGACACCGCGAAGGACGACCTGGCCCGGGCGCGGCGCCGGGCGCTCGGTACCTGCGCTGGTAACCTGCCACTTGCCTGTTTCATCTTTACCGAGGGTTACATACACGGGCTCGCCCGAGTCGACGTTATTCGGCATGGTTACTCGTCCGAAATCATATCCCAGCCGGATGTAGTCGCCTCGAAACATGTTCCACGGATCCACAGGCACGGTCTCTACACAGATCGCCTTACCCGAATGGAGAGTCACCACCGGCGGCACCGCCAGACTGAGCAGAACGCCGATTTGAAATAGAACAGCGAGCTTCAAAGTCCATCTTCTGTGACCGTATTCCGTTATGTGTGCGTTCACGATTTCCTCCTACAAAAAATCAGGCAGCCATACCACCGATCATCTTTCTTCTGCCGCGCTCGGCCAGGGCGCCCGCAACCATGAGCACCACGCCCCCCGAGAGGAAGAATACAGATCGATCCATCATCGTATAGAAGAAATCGAAGTACCGAAAGATGATATCGAGAACGAAAAAGACGATGGCTACATTGATCATGCCGGCGCTGCCGAGGCGCTTTATTCCCGAATAGATCATGGCGCCGATCAAGCTGAGCAGAGAGATGTTGGCACAGAGCCTGGCAGTCGGCTCGGGAGCTACCGAAAAGAGGCAGGCAGCCACGACCAGGACTCCAAGGCAGGTAAGCTCAGGCAGTCTGGCAGGTTGTTTCACCGCCACCAGCATCAACACCACGAGAGCCGAGCTCAGCAAAAGAAATACACCGTGGGTGAAATCACTGGAGCCGGTGCCAAAGGAGCCGGCAGTCATAATGAGAAGCGCTCCGAGGGCGGCAATCGAGCCCCCGTAGAGAAACGAGCCTGAGAAAATCGGGCGGGTTCTGGAGAAGTGCAAAAACGCCCCCAGGATGGCCACGCCCCAGAGAAGAAGAGCAAGCGAATGCATGGGCGACCAGAGCATCAGCCAGAGACCGCCCCAGACCATATTGATCCAGCTCACAGCCGGGCTGCGAAGATAGAAGGCAAGACCGGTGCAGACTATTATCCCGATCAGGAAATGAGGAAGATGCTCCACAGCGCCGGTGGCGAATATGCCGAATCGATCGCAATCGAATGCCCAGAGCCCGCAGAGGATCGCCGTCAGACAACCCAGCGCCGGCAGCCGGGTCGCCAGGGCGGCGGCAAGCGTGCCCAGGGACCAGAGCAGGAGACCAGTTGAAAAATTAGAGTCGAAATTGAAGGTCTGGGCAATCAGCCAGATACTGCCCCCGTAGAAAAGCGATCCGAGAAGCAAGAGACCTTCACCGAGTCTTGGTCGTTTTCCGGGCTCGAAGCGCAAACACCAGCCGCTGTAATTGGCAATAACAGTAGCCAGGACCATCACCGCCAGCTTCGCCAGCACTGTCATAGACTGCCAGTTCGCGGCTATGAACAAAAGAGTCCCGAGCCCGACCAGAATCGCCCCCACTAGAATGAGAGAGCTGCTCACCCCGTGACTGAAGCTGCGTTCCGGATAGAGGGATTTGAGCCTGTCAGCCAGGCTCTCGTCTATGATGCTCTCGGCATGCCAGCGATCGATCTCTCTTGTAAGAAGCAGCTGCTGCTTACCTGTCAAATTAGCCATGTCCGCTCCTCGGAAAAACCAGCCGACAATTGCATGATAGGCGCCCCGACCGGCAGGGAGAGGGGCGGCCAAACACTTCCGGGGCTGTGCGGTTTCTGATACTCTTTTATGAGTGCGTCAGAGGAATGGAATTCAATAATGTGCACGGAATGCGGATGCGGTCTGCCGCAACTCGACCATAATCATGAGCATGAGCATATAGACGAGCACGGCAATCGCTACACTCACAAGCATGACCATGGGCACTCGCATGTAACCGGTCAGGCTACCGATCTGATCGCCATCCATAAAAGCATCATGGGAGCCAACGATCTCAAGGCAGAGCGCAACCGTGGATTTTTCCAGGGCATCGGGCTTCTGTCGGCAAATGTCCTCTCCTCGCCGGGCTCGGGCAAAACCACCCTGCTCAAGCGCCTGATCGAAGAACTAGCTGGCAAGGAGAAATGCGGAGTGATAGTCGGGGATCTCGAGACCGACAATGATGCCAGGAGGCTCCGGGAGACCGGAGCTCCGGTGGTGCAGGTGAGTACCGGCACCCTCTGTCATCTCGATGCCGAGATGGTTTCTCGTGCCCTTTCCGAGCTGCCTGTCCGGAATCTCGATATCCTTTTCATAGAGAATGTCGGCAATCTGGTCTGCCCGGCCACTTTCGATCTCGGGGAATCATCGCGCCTGGCAATACTGTCAGTCACCGAAGGCGAGGACAAGCCTCTCAAGTATCCGCCCCTTTTCCGTTTCGCGGATTCGATCGTGATCAGCAAGACCGATCTTGCCGAAGCCTGCGAATTCGACCGGGCCCTGGCCATCCAGAACATCCGGGCGATCAATCCGGAAGCAGCTCTTTTCGAGGTCTCGGCCAAAACCGGAGAAGGGATCTCGAGTCTCTGCAATCATCTTCTCTCGGAGAGGGAGAAAAATAAAGAAGCCACTCCTGCTTGACTTTCCTTTCTAACCTCGATCGCCTGCGGCGCAAGCAACTTCCAGGGCTGTGATCTCGAGTTCGCGCCCGGCTCTCAGATCGCTGCTCACCGCTCCGCATTCCGGACAGGCGAAGCTCTGGATGCCCGAGAGCTCTTGAAGCTTGCCGCAGGGCTGACAGAAAATCGTCACCGGCACATCCTCGATGATCAACCTGGAGCCCTCCAGAATGGTCCCCTGGCTTACGAACTCGTAAGCATAGACTAGAGTCTCGGGCACCACTCCGCTCATGGCGCCGACTTTTATATGCACAGCCTCCACCGCTCTGTCGACTTTCTCGGCTTCGCCGCAGGCAAGCTCAATCAAGCTTTTTGCAATGGACAGCTCGTGCATAGAGGGAATGTCTCCAGCCTCAAAATCAGACCCCTTTAAGATATAATGTCGGTCTCCAGCCCGCAATAGCCCTTCACTGGACCCGATCATGTGTCTTGCCATTCCCGGCAAAATAGAAGAGTTCGTCGACAGGGACCGGCATTTCGCCCGGGCGGATATCTCCGGCGTGAAGCGACAGATCAATGTCGACTTGATTAAAGAGCAGGGTCTGGAAGAAGGAGACTGGGTTCTCATCCATGTCGGCTTCGCCATGGGCAAGATAAGCGAGGAGCAAGCTCTGGAGCAACTGGAGGCCCTTGCCATACTGGGCGAGGCTGCCCAGTCCCGGGCCGAGGCCGAGGGTTATATGTTCGAGGTCGAGAGCGAATGAAATATGTAGACGAATTTCGCAATCCCGAGCTCATAAAAAAGACCGCCGAGGAGATCAAGACCCTGGTCGGTGATTCGCATTTCAGAATCATGGAAGTCTGCGGCGGTCACACCCACGCCATCTATCGATTCGGTCTCGAGCAATTGCTTCCCGATGGAATCGAGCTCATTCACGGGCCGGGCTGTCCGGTCTGCATTCTCCCCATGGACAGAGTCGACGAGGGTCTCGCCATCGCCCGCGCTCCGGACGTTATTCTCACTGTATATGGTGACATGATGCGGGTGCCGGGTTATGAGGGCAGCCCCCTGGAGATGAAAGCGAAGGGGCTCGACATCCGCATGGTCTACTCGCCTCTCGATGCGCTCAAGATCGCCGGAACACACCCCGAAAAGTCCGTGGTCTTTTTCGCCATCGGCTTCGAGACCACGGCGCCGGCCACCGCGCTCACGGTCCTGCAAGCGAAAGAAATGGGACTGACCAACTTTTCCGTCTTCGTCAACCATGTCACGGTGATACCACCCATGAGGGCGGTCCTCGACGACCCGGATATGAAGATCGACGGATTCGTCGGACCCGGTCATGTCGCCACCGTTATCGGTGCCGGCGGCTATGAGGAGATCGCCAGAGAATACAGGAAGCCCGTCATCGTATCGGGGTTCGAGCCCCTGGATATCCTGCAATCCCTCTTGATGCTGGTCAGGCAACTGAAAGCCGGTGAAGCCCGGGTCGAGAATCAATACGATCGAGTGGTCTCCTGGGATGCCAATCCGACCGCCCGAGAGGTCCTCGCCCGAGTCTTCGAGCTCAGAGAAGATTTCGAGTGGCGGGGACTGGGCTCGATTGCCGCCTCCGCGGTGAAGTTGACCGAAGAGTTCGAAGAATTCGACGCCGAGGTAAAATACGCGACCCTGCTTGCCAGACACCGCCTCGAAAGAGACGGAGACGGCAGCCTCAGTCGCGAGCGTCACGATGATGCGCCTTGCGGGAAGGTCCTCAAAGGCTTGATGAAGCCTCATCAATGCGCGCTCTTCGGCCGGGAATGCACTCCGGAGCGTCCGGTGGGAGCCCTGATGGTTTCTTCGGAAGGGTCATGCGCAGCTTATTTCAACTATGTCGGAGAAAAGAACAAGATTGGCTGAGGAGTTTCGAGAAAGGCAGATAGAGCTTGCCCATGGAGCCGGTGGCAAAGCCAGCCGCCGCCTGATCGAGGGTCTGATTCTTCCCAAGCTGTCCAATCCCGTCTTGAACAAGCTTTCCGACGCAGCCATGATCGATGTGGGCGGCAGACCCCTGGCCTTCACCACCGATAGTTTCGTGGTCAAACCCCTTACCTATCCCGGCGGCAATATCGGCTCGCTGGCCGTGAACGGCACTATCAACGACCTCGCCGTTTCAGGAGCCCGTCCTCTGGCAATTCTTGCCACCCTGATTCTCGAAGCCGGCACCGCCACCACTGTAGTGGAGGAGGCTCTCGACGCCATGGCCGGAGCCTCGTCCCGCTCCGGCGTGCCGGTGGTGGGCGGCGACACCAAAGTCGTCGAGCACGGGAAAGCCGACGGCATCTATATAACCACCAGCGGTATCGGAGAGCCCGTTGCCGGGGTCAATCTCGCTCCGGAGACAGTCGAGCCCGGAGACAAGATCATTCTAACCGGTCCCATAGGCGACCACGGCATCACCGTGCTCCTCGCCCGGGGCGAGCTGGATATCGAGGCGGACCTGCGCTCGGACAGCCGCAGCGTCTGGCCTTTCGTAGAAGCTCTTTTGCAATCTTGCGGGCAATCGGTGCGCTGGATGCGCGACCCGACAAGGGGCGGGGTGGCCACCTCCCTCAACGAGCTGGCCGGCGACAGCGGTCGAACCATCGTCATCGAGGACACGAAGGTCCCGGTGAGAGATACTGTAAGGGGAGCCTGCGAAGTGCTCGGTCTCGATGTCTTGCATGTGGCCAACGAAGGTCAGTGCCTGGCAATAGTAGCCGCCGACGCTGCCGACCGGGCCCTTGCCGCGATTCGAAGCGTGCCGGGCGGCGAGGAAGCCGTTATCATCGGGACGGTGAGTGCCGAGCGCAAGCCCCGGCTCACCGCCATTACACCCTATGGCTCGAGCCGCATCGTCGACATGCTGGTGGGGGATCAGCTCCCCCGTATCTGCTGAGTCTAAGACAAGAATTATGCGAGCGACAAAGAAAACAGCATGCCGGGTGAGAGTCCAGGGAATTGTCCAGGGAGTCGGCTTTCGCCCCTTCATCTATCGCCTCGCCCGAGAGCATGGAATCGTCGGCTGGGTCCTGAACGACGAAGCCGGCGTGGACATTCATATCGAAGGCGCAGACGAGAAGATCGATGCTTTCCTGTCCGAGCTACCCGATCAGATTCCACCTCTAGCCCGCATCGATGCCATCGATCGCCGCCCCTGCGATCCGGAGGACTTCGAGGAATTCGCGATCGTCGAGAGCAGATCCGGCAACAAAATCACCACTCGAATATCACCGGATATGGTGGTATGCGCAGCCTGCCTGGAGGATTTGAACGATCCAGCCAGCCCTTACTATAGATACCCCTATGTCAATTGCACCCACTGTGGCCCGCGCTACTCCATAATCAAGTCACTCCCCTACGACCGACCCGCCACCACCATGGCAGCCTGGCCGATGTGCGAGCACTGCCGGGCAGCCTACGAGAATCCGGAAGAGAGAAGATTTCACGCCCAGCCCGTCGCCTGCTCCCGATGCGGACCCGGCTTTCGCTGCAGCGATGGTGAGGATACCGCTTCCGGACTGGAGGCGATCGAAAGAGCCTGCGATCTACTCAACCAGGGAAAAATCCTGGCAGTAAAAGGCATCGGCGGCTATCATCTCGCCCTGGACGCCGGCAATGATACCGCCCTGGAGCTCCTGCGCCGGAGAAAGTACCGCAAGGAAAAACCTTTTGCGATCATGGCGAAATCCCTGGAGCATGCCAGGCTTATCGTCGATCTCGATCGAGATTCGGAGAATGTGCTTCTTTCTGCGGCCCGACCGATAGTGCTCGCCGCCAGTCGCGCCAACGAATCCTTCAATCAGGATCTTCTCGCCCCGGACAATGGCGATCTAGGGGTCATGCTTCCTTATACTCCCCTTCATCATCTTCTCTTCGACTGCGGAGCTCCTGAATATCTCGTTCTTACCAGCGCGAACAGATCGAACGAGCCGATTTCTTATGAAGACGAAGACGCCCTCGCCACCCTGGAAGGCATCGCTGATGCATTTCTTGTCGGTGAGCGCCCGATTCAAAGAAGGGTGGATGATTCGGTCGTGGCCACAAGCTCTCTCGGACTGCATATGATCCGCCGGGCGCGCGGCTATGCCCCGGGCGCCGTCACCACCCTGCCCACGGACAAGCCTGTCCTTGCCCTGGGAGCCGATCTGAAAAACACCATTACTCTCGTGGTCGCCGGTCAGGCTTTCGTCAGCCAGTATATCGGCGACCTCGAGCAGACTTCTTGTTATGACGCGTTCAGACAAACCGTGCAAGATCTGACTTCGATGTATGGTATCAGTTATAGTGACCTGATCGTCTGCCATGACAGGCACCCTCAGTATCGGTCGAGCCAGTTCGCCCGGGAGCTACCCTGCATGCACAGGATCGAGATCCAGCACCACCGGGCCCATGTCGCTTCGGTTCTGGCGGAGCACGGTCTCTTCGATAAAAAAGTCCTGGGCATAGCTTTCGATGGAACCGGATGGGGCGACGACGAGGCGATCTGGGGCGGCGAGTTCTTCGCAGGCTCTCTCAATTCCGGTTTCGATCGAGTCGCTTCTCTGCGCTATCTCTCTATGCCGGGCGGCGACGCCGCGGCGAGGTCGCCGGCTCAAGCGGCGGCTGGCTTCATCCGGGAATTGCCGGAAGAAGTCGCCGGAAAATTGCTGGTGCCTCCCTTCGATTTTTCCGAAACACGTTTCGAGACGGCCATGAAAATGCTCGACAAAGATTTCCAGTGCCGGCAGACCACTTCGGCAGGACGTCTTTTCGATGCCGCAGCCGCTCTCACCGGCTTCCATCAGGAGGTGAGCTTCGAGGCTCAGGCAGCCATCTGGCTGGAGCACCGGGCTCGCGCCTCCCGGACCTCACGCGCCTATTCCTTCGAATATGACGCCGTCGATCGCACCCTCGACTGGAGAGATGCCCTCACTGAATTGATCGCCGATAGAATAGCCGGAAAGCCCCGGGAGGAGATCGCCCGGGCCTTCCATCTCGGTCTTGCCCGGGGCATGGCCAATGCGGCGAAGACGCTTTGCGAAGAGCAGGGGCTCTCCGCCGTCGCCATCTCCGGTGGTGTCATGCAGAATATGCTTCTCCTCGACCTGTTCGCTTCCGAGCTTAGAGTCCTGAAACCCGAACTCGAGCTCCTGTGCAATTCGATGGTGCCTGCCAACGACGGCGGAATCAGTCTTGGTCAGGCAGCTATGGCATGCTTTCTCGAATGAGGTAAATCATGGAAACAACAGTCGACAACCTGGACACTCCTCTGGTGCTGGTTGATCTCGTTCAGGTCGAGGAGAACATCAAGACTCTCTTCGACGCCTATGCCGGTTATCCCGGGGTCTCGGTCCGCCCCCATCTGAAAACAGCGAAGTGTCCCGAGTTTGCCAGGATGCTCCTGAATGCCGGCGCCCGGGGAATCTGCGTTGCCAAAGTGAGCGAAGCCGAAGTCTTCGTCGATGCCGGTATCGGCGATATTCTAATCACGACAGAGATCGCCGGAGCCGTGAAAATCCAGCGCCTGATCAGCCTCTGGAGCCGTGCCCGGGATCTCGTTATCGTGGTGGACAACGCCCGGGTCGCCGCTGCTATTAACGAAGCTGCCGGGAAAGCAAGCAACGATCACAAACTTTCGGTGCTTATCGACCTCAATGTCGGCCAGGACAGAACCGGGGTCTCCTCGAAAGAGGAAGCCCTGGAGCTGGCCGATTCCCTGAGCCGGCTCCAGAACCTCTCTCTCTGCGGCATCCAGGGCTATGAAGGGCATCTCCAGCACCTTCCCCCGGGGGAAAGAGAGCGGCGCTGCCATCAGTCCATGGTATCGCTAGTGGAGACAGCTGACTGGTTGCGCCGGGCCGGTCACGGCATCGCTATCGTCACCACCGGCGGCACCGGCACTGGCGAGATCTGCGCATCTCATGAAGGGATCACCGAAGTACAGCCGGGGTCGTTCATCTTTTCCGACGCGGCCTATCAAAAAGCCACCCGGGACAAGTACAAGCCCGCACTTAGAATTCTCGCCGGGGTGGTGAGCAAGCCGGACCCTGATCGAGCCGTCGTGGACGCCGGTCTCAAGTCGCTTTCCATGGATATGGGCTATGCCGAGGTCTGGAATCGACCGGACTGGACTTATAGACCCGCCGGAGACGAGCATGGCATCATCGAATCGAGCACCGGCTCCCTGGCACTCGCGCCCGGGGATCGGGTCGAGCTGGTCCCTGGTCATATCGACACGACTATCGCATTACACAGCGAGTTCTGCCTGACTCGCCGGGGCGAGCTCGAAGCCGTCTGGGCCATCGCTACCCGGGGAAGAGTTCAATAGCCGACCGGATCTGTGATAGATGTAGAGATGGAACCCCTTTCACTTGCTCCTCATGAAACCAAATTGTTTGTTCAAGGCGAAAGCTCCGGCTATCGCCGTCAGTCTGCTCGCGACGATATCCCTTTTCCAGCTCGGCATTGCATGTCCGGCTGTCGCCGCTGTGGATACCGCAGCCATCACTACCGCCCTGGAGGACGGCAATGTTTTCGCTTCCGGTATCCGTGTATCGGTGAGACTGAACGGGGACGAAGCGACAATCTCGACCTATAGAAGCAGCCAGGCGAATGACGACGACTGTCGTATCGAGGCTGTCCTTGCCGCGAAAACAGTTATCGATCTTGCGCCGGACGACATCTACCGTGTGGTCGTCTATTTCTACGAGCCCAATCTCTCTTCCTACAAACAGGTCAGGATCACTCGAGGCGATGTGAAGTCCTTCGCCAGCGGCGAGACCAGCAAGGAAGAGCTGCTCAAGTCCCTGCGCATCAAATCCGGCTCGATGTCCGATGCCGGCGAGAATGTCGCCAGCTATCTCAACGCTTCCCGCCGTGTCGCCTCCGCCCAGAAAAAGATCCGTACCCGCATCAAAGGGCAGGATATCGAGATCCTCTGCCAGATGGACGGCTGGGTCACCGACGACGACTGCAAGCTCGAAGCCATGCGCATCGCCCAGCAGGCTTTGAAAGCAGCCCGGGGTTACAAACGAGTGCGGATTATCTTCACCGATCCCAGAGGCGGAGTGAAAGACCGTTATGTCGAGCTGCCGGAAGACGTCCTCAAACAACTTGCCGGCAATCTCGAAGGACTTCTGGCAGCGGTCCCCCTCAGCAATGACGCCTCGAGATGGCTACCCAGCGACCGGGTTAACTACCAGAAGCTCGATATCAAAAGGCTGAAGCTCCTTCCCGGACCGCTCAAAAAAGAGCGGGATGATGCCCTTGCCCGGCTCCGGGAGCTGGCTTCCGCCGGAGTCGGCATGGAGCCTTTTCTCGACGCCCTCTACGCCATCGAGGATCGGGTGGCGGAAGGCAAGACCGATGAAGCTCAAGAGCTTCTCGCCACCCTGGGCAAAAATATCGACGAGCAGGAGGAGAGCTCCCGCATAGCCCGGGACTACAAGCCCAGCAAAGACGAAAAAGATGGAAAGAATGCTTCGGGAAAGCCCGAAAGCAGCAAGGATAAAGCAAAGACCGAAGTCAGCGACGACGGCACCATGGACAATCCTGAGATTCGCAGCAAGATCCTGGCCAATCCCAAGCTGGCCTACAATTACTGGCGCATGCGATACACCAAGAAAGACCACGGTCCGGAGGATTTCCCCAATTACCTGAAGCTCCTCAAGGTCTTTGTCACCACACTCGTCCAGGCCAACCGGGCATCCGAGGCATCCCCCTACCAGAGCGAGGTGGAGACGATCAGGAAGAAGCATCCGGAATGGAAGATCTGAGCCGGGGTGCCCACTTACTCACTTCGTATTATTCACATTGACAGAGCCCCCGGGGATGGGGATATTGGAACAAAGCGCCAGCACGGAGCCGATCATGGGCGACAGCCTGTTCCAGTTCTTGAAAGACAACGACCCGGGAGCCTCCTCAGGAGAGGGCATCCGCATGGCCCAGGACCGCCGGACCGGACGGAGTGTCGCCGACGAGATTCTTGGAGTCGAAAGACGTCTGGGCAGCCCACCTCAGCCCGTAAAACCCAACGACGGGCATGAAGTGATTCCTTCCCAGGCCGAGAGACAGGGTCCGGCGCGGACCATCGATGCCAATGTAGAAGTGGATTTCCGAAATATCGAGGGGACTCACGAGAACCTCAACGCCCTGTTCTATGACAAGATCACTATCAACAACCTCCCGAAAGACGTCCGTATCTCCCACTGGGCAGACGATTCGGGACACTTCTTCTTTTTCAAGCCGGCCCAGGGCGTAGCCAGCACCGACAAAGGCACCTATTTCGAGCTTGCCGATGGCACCCATGTCCCGAAAGGACACTTCTACTATTCGCCTTACGCTACCAAGCTCACCGTCCCCGACCGCCCGGGCGTTCCCGGAGGAACCCAGGATCTCAACGAGCAACGCAAACTGGTCGACGACGCCTACCAGAAAGCCAACGGTCATCCTCATAAAGCCTACGAGGCCTATGAGCGCAACTACCATAACTTCGCCAGCCTCACCCGGGGCGGCGACCCGATCACCTATATGCGCAATGTCGCTGGTATGGGAGAGTCGGCCCTCAATCAGCAGACTCAAATGCTGGAGCAACTGGCGAAGAACTCCAATAATCCTTATTTCAAGATTTATCTGGCCGATATGTATGTCGCCCAGGCAATGCTTCCGATAATCAAGCCCCTGACCAGCGGCCAGGGATTCGGGATGAACAGCCCGGATATGATAAAGCTGAACAACCCCGAGACCATCCGCAAGCTCGATCAGGCAATCGAAGTGCTCCAGTCTGTTAGAGATACGAGCAATGGCACCCTGCAGAGCCAGGGAATGCGAACCAGACCCAATGTCGTTCTGCCCCTGGCGCCTTTCGCCGAGAGAAACAGCCGGGATGGCTTCTACTATTACTGGGGAGGCAGCTACGACCAGGCGGCACACCGGGAGCTTCAGGTGGAAATGCTCAAAAACCTGATCAAAATCATGCCTGTCCTGGAGCTACCGCCGATACAGCCGCCTAAATAGACTTATAAATGCGCTGAGCCGGGAGCGAAATATATTACTATAGAAGCTGTAGCCTCTAATGATATAGTCAGAGGTGTCAGACTGCTTACGCCCAGTATCCGGTGAGTTATGAGCCCCGCACAAGACGACGAAGCCTTATTCGGTAGAGAATCACTCTTTCGCCAGAAGCTGCACAAGCTGCGCTCGCAGTGGTCAGACAGCAGCAGCACCGGCGCCCGCAAGACCACCGAAGAGATTCGCGGTCATACATACCTGAGCGGCGCCGAAGAGTCCATGCGCGGCAAGGACACCACCGAGATGGAGCGCCTCGCTCTCCTGGACTCGGTTACCGGTCTCTACAACCAGCAAGCCATTACCAAGATCCTGCGTACCGAAGTGAAGCGAGCCAAGCGCTATAAACGCCCGGTGGCAGTGATATTCGTCGAGCCGGACCAGTTCGACGAGATCTCGAGCAGGGGAGGCAATCTCGCCGCCGAGGCCATGCTCCGGGGTCTTTCCGAGATGCTTCTCAAGACCTTCCGGGACGTCGACGTGCCGGCCCGGTTCACCGCTACTCGCTTCATGGTGGTCTGCCCCGAGACCAATGCCCATGGCGCGGCAATCATCTCGGAGCGCTTGCGAGAGCGAGTCGCCAACGAATATATGATCGAGATCGACCAGAACTGGTATGTCACAGTGAGCGTCAGTTACGCAGCCTTTCCCAAGCACGCCCTGAGCGTCGAAGAGCTCCTGGAGCGCAGCGAGCAGGCTCTGGTGCGAGCCCAGGCGGCAGGCGGGGATCGCTGCGAGCCGGCCTGAGATGAAGCGGATCACTTTACTGGGCTCCACCGGCTCAATCGGTCGGCAGACCCTGGACATTGCCAGGCATCACCGCGACAGCCTGGAAGTGGTTGGACTGGCCTCCGGGGCATCGTCCCTGCCGGAGCTGGCGGAACAGGTCCTCGAGTTCGCACCGCAAGTGGTGTCAGTTCCTCACAAAGAAGCTGCTCAGGATCTGGCCGACCTTCTCCGGACAAAAGGCTCGGAATATAGAGGTCGCATCACAAGCGGCGATGACGGGCTCGTCGAGGTCGCCACCATATCCGATGCCGACACCGTGGTCACCGGGGTAGTCGGTTTTCTCGGAGTGCGCCCGACCCTGGAGGCGATCAAGCTCGGCAAGACCATCGCCCTGGCCAACAAGGAGACCATGGTAGCAGCCGGACCGGTGATCGTACCGGCACTGAAGCGCTACGGCAGCACCATCGTTCCGGTGGACAGCGAGCACTCGGCGATATTCCAGTCGCTTTCCGGTTACGGGATCGAGGACGTGGAATCGATCTGGCTGACCGGCTCTGGCGGTCCTTTCCGCACCTGGTCCATGGAGGCGATCGAGAATGCCACTATAGACGATGCGCTCAAACATCCCAACTGGTCCATGGGACCGAAGATCACCATCGATTCGGCAACCATGATGAATAAAGGGCTAGAGATCATCGAAGCACGCTGGCTTTTCGATATAGCCCCGGAGAAAATCGAAGTTCTCATCCATCCCCAGTCCATCCTGCACTCGGCGGTGCAGTTCGTGGACGGCTCGGTGGTAGGGCAACTGGGGGTGCCTGACATGCGCCTGCCGATTCATTACGCTCTCTTCTACCCGGACCGGGTCCCTTCCGCCAGGGTACCCAGGCTCAACCTCATGGATCTGGGCAGCCTTACTTTCGAGCACCCTGATTACCAGAAGTTTCCCTGTTTGAGGCTGGCCCGGGAGGTGGCAGGCGGGCAAGACACCCTCGCCTGCGTGCTCAACGCCGCTAACGAGGTGGTGGTCGAGGCATTTCTGAAAGGAAAGTTAGCCTTTTCTGCCATCGCCAACCACATAGAACGTGTCCTGGAGCTTCACAAGCCCACCAAAGATCCGGCACTTGACGATATACTTGAAGCTGATCACTGGGCCAGGCAGACGGCAGCCTCCTTGCTGGAGGGCGCCCTCAAGCTCTAGCCCGGGCTGAACCGGTTGAGAGCGGAGGAATTCTCAAAATGATCGAGACAGGCACAAGGGTGAAAATCGTCGATCACCCACTGGCACAACAAACTCTGACGCGCCTGCGCGACCTCCAGACGCCCAGCCACGAGTTTCGCCGACTGGCGGGTAGACTGAGCAAGTTTCTGGTCTACGAGGCGATGGCCGACCTGAAGTCCAGAGAAGTCGGAGTCGAGACTCCGGTCGGACCCGGAAAAGGCGTGGCTCTGACTGACTACATCATCCTGGCACCGGTCCTGAGAGCCGGTCTGGTCCTCTCCGAAGCGGCTCAGGACCTCTTCCCCAATGTCCGCATCTATCATGTCGGTCTCAAACGTGACGAAGAGACCCTGGAAGCCAAGTCCTATTACGCCAAGCTTCCCGAGTCCCTGCCTCCGGATTGCCGGGTCTTCGTCCTCGACCCCATGCTCGCCACCGGCGGCTCTGCCGTAGCGGCGATCTCGCTGTTCGACAAGCTGGACGTCAAGACTATCGACCTGGTCAGCTTCGTGGCCGCCCCGGAAGGCATCAAGCGGGTGCACAAAGATTTCCCCAACGTCTCCATCACCACCGCCTCGGTGGACGACCACCTGAACGAGCACGGTTATATCGTGCCTGGTCTGGGAGACGCCGGGGACAGGATCTTCGGAACCTGAGCAATCGTATAATCAGCCTTCTAGCTTGAATCCGACTTTCATGGTCACCTGATACTCGGTTATCTGGCCGTCTTTGATTTTGCCGCGCATAGCCGTGGTCTCGAACCACTTGAGGTCTCGAAGAGTCTTGGAGGCTCTTTGAACAGCGTTGCTTGCAGCATCGGCGAAGCTCTTGGTGGAGACACCCACGATCTCGGTCATTTTGTACACGGACATTCTCGATCTCCTCTGGTAAAAAGCATCGGTCGATCTTACCGCAACCGGATGGGGCAGGCACAATGCCCGCCGCCGTGGCGTTTTCGCCAAAAACCACTTGACATGCCAGTACGGATACTGGCATACTGGTATGCAACCCCTCCCCTATGGAAACCCTCGCCGTGAAAGCCAAAGAGCGCCAGATTACCTTTTATGCCGACCCCGATGTATTTGAATGGCTGAAATCCCAGAGTAGCGTTACCCGAACTATCAATCATCTCCTTCGACAGGCCATGAACAGAGAAGCCTCCACCGAAGAAGGCGACGGTCTCGCCCCGCCCTTCGCCACCAGAGCCGGCGCCGGTCTCCGCGATTCGCCCATCGACCGGGTGGTCACCGAGCTGGAAGAGATCCAGCAAGCAATCCTTCTCTCCTATGACCGGCAGCAAGCCATGATTGGAGCCCTTCGCACCCATCAGAAGCTCTTCGAGAAATCAGCTTCTTTCTACCGCGAGATCGGGCGGATACGCGACGAGAAGCGCGCCCGAGCCCAGGTCGAAGAAGTAGTATCGAGCTATGATGCGCTTCTGGAGAATTCCCATGACTCGATAATGCATATCATCGCCTCCTCCGAGCATGATCTCGAGTCTCTGGAGCGAAGCTCGATTTTCAAGCAGAAGCTCATCGCAGCGGTCAAGACCGACGACTTCGAGGACCGGGATGTCGAGGCCCCGGCCCGCAGCTTCAAGCCAAAGTTTGCAAGAGGCAGCGACCAATCGCATCAAGTCTGAGAGGCGCAATCTCGATCCGGCGATAATATAATTAGCTGTGTCATTATCGCCTCTCGAGATTAGATGTCCACCGACTCGCGATCAGAAGAAGAGAAAAAATCAGTGCTGCTTTCGGAGCACCTGCGCCGTCATGGTCGTCTTCCCTGGCGGGAGTCCCTGGAGCTGATTCTATCGCTCGAGCCACCGACCGCCTCGGAATGCAGCGCTGCCGGTCTGCGCCCGTCCCTGGTCGAGGATACCACCGACAGTGCTCCCCGCAGACGGCTTGTTCTCGAGAGAGTCTCCGCTGACGCGAAGAAAAAAGATTCGACCTTCCATTCATATATCAGTCCGGAAGAGGCGCTCTCACACCCCGCCGACGAGCATTCGATGGTTTACAGCCTGGGATGCATACTTTTCGAATGTCTCACGGGCAAGCCCCCCTTCGAATCCGGTTCGGCACAGAAGCTCGCTGAGCTTCATGTCGCCGGCATTCCTCCGTCCCCATCCAGGGCAGCCGCCCTGAGCCTGCCCCCCGGCGTGGATGCGATCGTGCTCAAATGCCTGGCCAAAGACCCGGGGGAAAGATATTCCACCATCGCCGAGCTCAATACCGCTCTCAGAGAATCTCTTGAAGAGAGCCAGGAAAATATCAAGGAGAATGATATCAAGGAGAAAGTCGAGCCCGCCGCCGGGAAAACGGATGCTTCACCGCTGGTGGTGAGCCTCATTGCCGTCGCTCTTCTGGCGGGGCTGGCAATGGCAGCGAGTTTCACCGTCACCAGCGATCGCTTCAAAGAGCGGATCAAGCATACCCGGGACAGAGGCAAGAATATCTATTACCTCTCCTCCGAATCTCCCGATTACAGAATCCAGAAAGATTTCGAGGACGGCAGACCGATTCCGCCCAGAGGCAAGATTCCAATTCAGATTCTGCACCGCAAGACCGGCAAGGTCCTCTTCGCCACCACCCTGAGAAAGACATTTAAGGAAGCCGTGCAGGAAGCCCACAACCGCCATCTCCGTCTCTGGGGCGCCGATCTCTCCGGACAGGACCTGTCCGGTCTCGATCTATCAGGCGCCTTTCTGCGAGAGGCATTCTTGATCAAGACCAATCTGAAGGGTACCCGCCTCGAGAGGGCGAATCTTCAAAATGCCGATTTGAGCGGTGCCAATCTCGAGAATGCCAATCTGCAATCTGCCTGGATGGAGCTCACGAATCTGGAAGGCGCCAATCTCACCGGCGCCGACCT
>JAGQHH010000502.1 GCA_020431945.1 Cyanobacteria bacterium HKST-UBA02
AGCGAGCCGAGCACGCCTCGATCTAGAACCTGATTAGTCTCTTCCGCTTTTGTGAAACCGACAAATCAACGGTCTTACCAAATTGTCTCTATTCCACTGGACCGAAGCCTGTTATCGACAGTGACCAAGGGCAATTTCAAGTGAAGCGCAGTGGCGGCAATAACTCGATCTGGCATATCAGGAACGGCATCACGTGGCACCTTAGACAATTCCTGCGAGACTGCTAGATCGAGTGGCGCCAAGACCCAATTTGACTTCGAATCCTGAATACCATCGATCAATCGATCGGCTGCAGTCGATGCCAGGAAGATACTATCTCCAGAGTTCAGAGTTTCGTCCATCGCATTACTTGCCTTCGTAGAAAGTCTGCTCGATTGAAGTAGATACCAGATCGCCGCATGAGTATCCACAACTAAGGAAGGCATCAGACATCCTCACGCGGAAACTTTCCCCACATATCCTTTCGTGCTTCCGCAAGGTCTTCCGTACTTAAATCTAAGTCCAGATCAGCCCACAGTCCCTTCAGACTGCGTCTGGGGGCTGTGGTATAAGACTTCTTGTGAAGATACTCGACAAAATCAATCGCCTCACGCTGCTTGTCCGGAGGCAATTGACGCAGCTTTTCCAGAAATGACTCATCCAGGCTCATTTTATGGTCCTCATGCTCACATTCTACTTGACCAGCCACTTGAAGGAAAGTAGGGACAAGCTTCACTGGCGAACGAGCCAGAACAAACAAGCAAACTGCCCATTAATGATCTTTCTTCAAGCGGCGGAGCTCGCTCCAGGGGTCCTTCTTAGCAGAACTCGAGCTCGATTCAGCAGGGACTGATGTAGCCCTCACTGCTGACGACTCAGCCGTCCGCGCCCTGCTCCTGGTCTTGCCCCCGGTGGTATGGGACCTGTTTTTTTGGACTGTTTGTACCGGCGGCTTTGTTTCCACCACGGGTTGTGTCTCGACCGTTTTTGAGACCGGTGTTGATACGGGAGGCGATTCCACCGGAAGCACCGTTGCCGGTGCGGTGGAAACATCCTGGCTCTCGGGCTCGGGGCTCCGGGTGAGGGTCTGCTCTGCGCGGAAAGCACCGCTGAATCCCACCACCGCTACGACAATCAGAAGCACTGTGATAGCAGCCAGGAGCCACTGACCGCGATGATCGACCATGTCCGTGACGACGGTCCGCGAACTCGCCCCGTCGATAGCCAGACGGGCGACCGGATCGTCGAGACAATCTAGTAAAGCCTTTCGCATCTCGCCGGCAGACTGGAAGCGCTCGTCCGGATTCTTGCAGAGAGCTCTCATCACCACCTGCTCGAGAGCCGGGGGAATGTCGGTCCGGGGATTGATGGAAGCGAAAGCCGGGGGCGCATCGTTCAGGTGCTTGTGCACCAGGGCTATTATATTGTCGCTGGCAAAAGGGTCGACTCCCATAAGGAGCTCGAACATGACACAACCCATTGAATAGATATCGGAGCGATGATCCCCGGACTCCCCGGCGCACTGCTCCGGACTCATGTAAGGCGGGCTGCCCCAGAGCTCGCCGGAATTGGTGAGCTTGCGCTCGTCCCGCCCTATACGGGCAAGACCGAAGTCGACGACCTTGACGAAATCCATCTCGTCGTCCATGAGCACGATATTGCCCGGCTTTATATCCCGATGGATCACTCCTCTTTCGTGGGCGTGTCCAAGAGCGCTCAACACCTGGCTGAAGATCTGGACGAAACGCGGCAGAGCCAGCGGACCTTCGTCATGGAGTAGCTTCTCCAGACTTCTTCCCCGGAGATAGTCCATGATGATATAAGGCTGATCGTCTTCGCCGATGATGCAATCATATACGGTGACTATATTGGGATGGCTGAGAGCGCAGAGGCTCTCGATCTCGCGCCGGAAGCGCTCCCTGAAGACCGGCTTGGTGTCCACCCTGAGCTTGAGCGTCTTGATCGCCACATAACGATCGACATTGAGCTGCTTTGCTTTGTAGACGACGCTCATGCCGCCTGTGCCGATGGTGCCCTCGATGACGAATCGATCTGCCAGGGTGGCACCGATAAAAGGATCGCTGTCGAGACGACGCCGACCGCTACCGGTAGAGTCGGTCCTGGTCTCCTTTTCGTCGGGTTCGGGCTCGCCGGTCATGGTCCGTTCTGCTCGTTATCTCTGAAATTGCGGGGGAAAAAGGCATTCTGCCCTCTGGGTCCCGGGGGCGGCTGACCGCCTTTACCGGCTTTGGGCGGCTTTCCCGGAGGGTGTCGGCTGGTGACGTTGAAAGGCTCGTAACCGAGGCTTCGAGAAGCGAGCCGGGAGAACTCTTTTATCTTAGCTGCTGCTTCATCGGTCTTGCCACCCTTGAGCAGTTTGTCGATCTCGGTGCCGAGGCTGGTACAGGCTGCCAGATCGGGGCTCTGCCCCCGGGAGAGTCGTCGCATTATCTCCGGGGCCCGCATGCTGTAAACACGCAATAAGAGCATGGACTCCTTGGGCGCCTCGGCCTTTTTAATCCCCGGAACTCCCTTGCCCTGGGCTGTACGCCTGGCCTGAGCAAGATCCTCTTCCTGCTCGGACAACCTGGTCTCCAGGGCAGCGACACTCTTTTCGGGATTGCTCGGCTGTTTGCCCCGTACCTGCGCCTCGATGGCATCGAAGAGTTCTTGATAATGACGGACATCGGTGCCGGCATTTTTCAGTTCTTCAATTCGGCGCGAAATCAAGAGCCGGCGCTCCATCAATGGTCCCGGAGCGACCCGGGACTCCGCCTGGCCATCCCTGCCCACGGTCTCCAGGCTCAGGGAAGCGAGCAGATCCTCGGCACTGATCTTGCCGCTTCCAAAGCGGTCCACAGTGAGCTTATTGATGATCACGAAGCGGGCGTCCCGGCCATGAGTGTTATAGAGGACTTTCACCGCTTCGATCTGACCGGGTACTGCCTCGATGAGGGAGCGAGCCACGAACATGGCGTCGATCTTCAGATCCTTCTCGGCAGTGCCCGGCGCCGGAGCAGTCATGACAGTCACCTGGGGACCGGTGCCCACAACCTCGACATCCTGGGCCGAGGCCAGGGCTCTGTCCTGGATGATTATCGCCCGGAGTTCCGAGGTGGAGAGCTTGCGTGAGCCGCTGTCGGCGCCTTGCGATGGCGGTTCAAAGAAGACCGCCGAGCAGACCAGAAAAGAAATGATTGCAACCGTTGTTCTAATTCTCATCGGAATTGCCTCCCCGACTCTTGGCAAGCCTTCTTACAAAATGCGGGACCGACGAGAATCTCACCGGTCCCACACCTCGATATAAGGCTGAGATGGTGTTCTAGTGTCCCATCATCTTGCGCATCATCATCATCCGCATCATGCCCGAGTGCATGTGTCTGTGACCGCATCCCTTGATCATAGCCATATGGAGCGCTTTGCGTTGCTCAGGGGTGAATACCTGAGCGGCTTTGAGCTTGTAGGAGAGCTTGATCTTGGTCATGTCGGATTTCAGGGAAGCGATGCTGTCGATCATCTTCTGGATGGACTTTTCCGAAAGCTCGCTCTGGGTCATGGCATCTTTGAGAGCGCGCTTCTGGGAAGCGTAAGCAAGACACTTGGGACCGATCTCGTCGAGTAGCTGATTCTTGAGCTTGTAGAGACTCTCACGCTGGTCGTCGGTGATAGCGTTGTCACCCTCGAGTACCGAGGAGATCCCGCAGCCTTTTCCCATACGCGGGCAGGAACCGGTGACGGGGCAGCTGTCGCCTTTGTCTTTGCCCATATGAGCGGCTTCGAGCTGGGTAGCCATCATAGGGGCCAGAGCGATCTCTTCGACAGCCGGCGCCTGAGCGCTCTCAGCGGGATCCGTAAGCTGGGGCGGGAGCTGGGCCAGAAGAGCCTCGGTGGAGTCGCTGTCCACCAGGACCTCGATGACCGTATCCAGGTCAGGGGTATCGGACTCCTGAGCGGCAACGGGCAGGCTCTGACTGAAGAAAATCGAAGCTCCCATGACGGCCGCCAGGCCGAAATTGATAAGTCTGGTCATGATCAAACCTCTGAGGGAAGTGCTCTGCCAATTAAGACGCCTGAAGGCGGAAAATAGTTCAAAATTTAAGGAAAAAACAGCTATGCCCGCGCAATTCCTCTAAAAAGGAACCGATCGATACTCTTGAGATCCGGGTTTTCAGGAGAGAGATCAGTTCTGGTGAGCATTTCTAATGCAAAAGAGCTTACTTGTGATGTAAAAATACAGTCATGAGAGCATCGCACTTAGTACCAATCACAGCTCTTGCCCTGATTCTGACAGCTTCCGGAGCTTCCGCAGAAGGCGGCAATACCGATAGCAAGAGTCCCGGCAAGAAATTCAGCGGTCTGGCACATTTCTATGCAGACAGGCTGCACGGCAAGAAGACTGCTTCAGGACAACCCCACGACAGGGAAGACCTGGTAGCCGCTCATCGCACCCTGCCTTTCGGCACCAGGGTCAAGGTCAAGAACAAGCGTAACGGCAAGACTTGCGTGGTCCGCATCAATGATCGCGGTCCCTTCGGCAAAGGAGTCATCGACGTTTCCCGGGCTGCTGCCAGGAAGCTCGGTTTCGTCTCCCACGGCAATACCGTGGTGGATTGCGCGGTGGTCACGGACGAAGAGCCGGAAATCACTCTCTAAGCCTATAATCAGGA
>JAGQHH010000503.1 GCA_020431945.1 Cyanobacteria bacterium HKST-UBA02
CTCTTCCGAAGAAGGCTCCGACGAGGACAAGGACACAGAGGCGGCATAAGTCGCCGGTCCCTTCGACGATCAGGATCAAACCGTGGCGGTTTGAAAGCATGGAGGCGGACCCGTTCCGCCTCCTGCCTTAGGTGTGATCTCTAGAACCTTGCACTATCAGCGGTATCAGGGGATCTCCACCGATTTCCTGGTCTCGCGGAAAGTCCTGAAGACCTCTTCGATCGATGCTGCAGTCGTTTCGGAGCCATCAGGATGAAGCTTGTCGAAAAGTCTCGAGAGCCCCTCGGCGACATCGGCGGTATGGTCCTTGAAATACTGGATAAGAGTGTTTTCTGCTTGCAAGAGCGCAGACTCATAGGCAGCTGCCTCGGATGACCCGCTACCACTGAATGAATGTCCTACGACTTTTCGCGCTGCCATCATAGCGACCCGGGGGGCACCCTGGTAGACTCGCTTGCAGATCGTCACATGACCCTGCTCGTGAGCCGCCAGGGCCGGAGACGGTGATTCGGGAAGATAGACGGTGATCGGCAGGTTCAAATAGATGCGAGCGCTATCGATCCTGATGTTGACGGCATAATCGCCTCCCAGTGTCTCCTGGGAATTGAGGCTGTACTTGAGCTCGGTTTTCACTCCGAAATCCCAGTTGGTGGCCGCATGCTCGTCTTTGCTGACGGATATGGGAGGAGTCGCCGCATTGAACGATTCGGTAGTAACCACCGGACTTTCGGCCACTACCGAAATATTGCTGTTGAGGAAGATCTGACCGAGCATGAGAAAGAGCGAGACCACACAAAACCCTATCAGGTACAGGTCCCCGTTCTTCTTACCGGCAGT
Organism: Cyanobacteria bacterium HKST-UBA02; assembly: GCA_020431945.1. The sequence goes on from JAGQHH010000503.1 coordinate 838, forward strand.
CATGAAACCTCTCTACTTTGCTTCGACCCAGCCCGGAGCACGGATCTTCCTGATCTTGCTCTCCCTCGGCTTCGCCTCTTCGACAGGCGGCTTATCAGGAAGCTCTTCTTCGACAGTCTTCACCGGCTCCGCAGGCTTGCTGCGGCTGGCCATCTCGCTGACGATCGGACCCAGGAAACATACGGCACCGACAACCACTACCAGGGCAAGAATTCCGAGACCGGAGAAGAGCAGAATCTTCTTCACCGGCAGATCCTTGTGTCCGGCAGGCTTTTCCTTCTCGAACTGCTGAGCGTAGGTTTCGATACCGGTCTCACGCTGCTTGCGAATGATGCTGCTCAATTCTTCTCGGCTCGTCGAAGCTGCAGCGGCACCACCTGAGGCGGGGGCTGCAGTGGCCGGAGCAGGAGCAGTCTCGACATAGTTGAAGGGAGAGATTGTCCCCGCCACCTGCGACGTGGCTCCCCGCCACCAGGCATCGAGATCTCGTTTGACTTCGTTGATATCGTTGTGTCGTGCTTCCACTTGCACGCTCATCATCTTCTCGAGAATGGCGGACAGCTCATCGACTCCGGGCAATTCGGGACAGAATTCCTTTAGCGGAGTCGGTTTTATAGATTGATCGCAGTGAGCTTTCATCATCTCCACCGGGCTGCTGGCCTCGAATGGGAGGTCACCGGCAATGAGCTCATAAGCAACAACACCCAGCGAATAGATATCGCTGCGCTGGTCCATTCCGGTGCCGGTGCACTGCTCGGGACTCATATAGGCTGGCGATCCAAGAACCACACCGGTCTTTGTGAGACGCTGCAGATCAGCCTGGATCTTAGCCAGACCGAAGTCCAGAACCGTCACTTTGAGACGCTCTTTATCTCCCGTCAGAACAACATTCTCGGGTTTTATGTCCCGGTGCACGACCTTGCGATTGTGCGCATATTCCAGGGCTTCGCAGAGCTGGCTCAGGACGCTGGCGATGGCTTCCACGCCTTCGAGCTGACCGTGCTTATCCAGGAAGTCTTCCATGCTCAGACCCTGGAGCAGCTCCATGACGAAAAAAGGCTGCCCTTTATCGTCCTCGAGGCTGGCTATGGCCTCGACAATGTTGGGGTGCTTGAGCTTGCTGTGAATCTGGAGCTCCCGGGCAAAACGAGCCGAAAGGTCGTTTTCACTGTATTTGAGGGTCTTGATCGCCACCGAGCGGCCGGTATTCACGTCGGTGCCCTCATAAACCACCGCCATGCCGCCTTCACCCAGAAGCTTGTTGATTTTGTAAGTGCCGAAAATCGTCCGTCCCACCAGGGGGCTGGACTCGGGGATATGACTGAAAGCATCGCCGGGAAGCGCACCGCCGGATCCGGAGCCGGAGCCGGGCATGAAGAGTCTGGGAGCGCTCCAGGTGGTCTCTCTCTGGCCGCTATCAGCCCTGGCCTGAGAATCCCAGGTCCGGGGCCACTTTTCACTCGAGTCTTTCTGATCCGTCGCCATCTGGCAGATACTAATTCCGGGGGATGACTGTCATGATCTGACTATATAAGATTCCAATGCAATGATAAAATCTTAACAAATCCAGGAGATTCCTGGGGAATTTCCAGAGGCAGGGAAATGGCACGAAAGCGTAACGACAGAGGCGGCATGCTCGTACTTGTGATTGCCGTCATTCTCGGAATCATTATGGCAATCCTCCTGTTCATGCTGGGTTATGTCCGAATAGTCGGTAGCAGCGCCGAGCAGAGAACCGCCATCGAGGCAGCCGCCCTGGCGGCGGCGGTGGACATCAGCACGATTGTTATCAACACTCCGGAGTTCGGATATATCGGACTCTCGGATTCCGCCCCCAACGGCACCGATACTATCGCTGGAGATACTTTCTTCACCCCTGTGCACTCGATCAATACCCTGATCGGCACTGCCCGACTGGACATGATCATCGCCCAGCAGCTCGGCGTCCCGGAGATGGAAGAGCTCGCCATAAGTGACCTGGTGGCTGCCAAAACCCGGGCGGATCAGCTCATCACCGTCCTGGACGGCGCCATCACCACAGGGGGCAACGGCACCGACAAGCACGGTAATCTCGTCACACCCTATATCTCCGCCGAGACAGCCTACCGCCAGAATCAAATCCGCATGACCGGCTCGAGCAACTATATCCTCGGCTCCCTGCAGCTTTCTCTGGGAGCCATAGAGGGCGGCTCCGCGACAAACATTCCGATTCCCAATCCGCCGGGCACCGACGGCAGCCTCAACAACAACAATACTGTCGGGGGCAACTACAAGTCTTACACCAATATCCCCTTCAACGGTCAGGACTTCGTATTTGCAGGTATCTCCGACTCGGTAAAAATCGTCGACCACAAGAAATTCACCACCAGCCCCTCGGGTGTGCCTTACTTCCACCGGACCATTCTCAG
>JAGQHH010000504.1 GCA_020431945.1 Cyanobacteria bacterium HKST-UBA02
GCTGCACCGATCGCACAGGCGACCGCGGCAGTTGCGACGAAAGCACCAATCTTGGCTTTCAGCTTCATCTAGTTATCTCCTCCGGTACTGCGTTTATCTCCCTACCCGAAAGTAAATGTAGCTTAAAAACCGGCGCCTATAAACAATCGGTTCATGAAACTTTCCGTCCTCATGAACGGGCGGGTACTGGAACCTCACGTTCCCGAATCAGGGCTCGCCAAACACCGTCCAGAAAGCGGCGTGGGAAGCCGACAAGCGCACCGACCAATGCCGATCGTCAGGATTGGGTCCCGGATCCCCGGACAGAAGGAAAGTTTGGCCCAGAGAACACCCATCGTCGCCCGAGTAGCTTCGAGGCAGCCCGTCGCCTCACACATGGTCAGGCTGGTCCTGGAGTCAGACGCACTCAGGAGTTCCCGGTCGGGGAGTTCACTGACCACTATGTGAAGCTCCAGCTGCCTCCGCCGGGCGCCTCATACGAGGTGCCCTTCGACCCGGCGGACGTGCGGGAGAGGCTCGACAAATCCCAGTGGCACCGTCAACGTACTTACACCATCCGGGACGCTGACCCCGAGGCCGGCACCATCACCATCGATTTCGTGACTCACGGCTCCGGGCTGGCAGGTCCCTGGGCCCGGAGTGCGCAGCCGGGCGACCTCGTCCAGCTGGTCGGGCCCGGCGGGGCGTACTCGCCAGACCCGGAAGCCGACTGGCACCTGCTGGCCGGGGACGACGCGGCAATCCCCGCGATCAGCGTGGCGCTCTCGAGGATCCCCCCTGACCGAGAGACCTTCGTGATCCTCGAGGTCGAGGACGAGGCCGACCAGGCTGACCATGAAAGCGCCTCCGGCCTGTCAGTGCCGGCCGGGCAGCCGATCATCTGGCTACATCGCAACGGAGACGAGCACACCGCCGAGCCTCGAATCCTCAGAGCGATCAAGTCGCTCGAGCTGCCGGAGGGCCGGGGTCACGCCTTCGTGCATGGCGAGGCCGGAATGGTGAGGGAAGTCAGGAGGCACCTGGTCAATGACCGGGGGATGGACGTCCTGGACCTTTCGGCGACCGGCTACTGGAAGTTCCGCCGTACGGAGGAAGGCTGGCGGGAGGACAAGCCCGAGTGGAAACGGCTTGCCGAGGAAGACCTCGCCTGAGACAGCTCTACTTTGGTGCCGCGAGCTTCTCGGCCTGGCGCTCGGGGGAGATACGAACCACCTTTCGGGCCAGCCCGACCTTTTCCATCGCGCCGATCACCCAGGCGCTGGGATCCAGCTCCCACCTCTTTAGGCCATGCTGGGCCGAGCGGGGGAAGGCATGATGGTTGTGGTGCCAGGCCTCGCCGAATGAAGGCAGGGCGAGCCAGAACACGTTGGTTGATTCGTCGTCGATGTCGAAGCGCCTGGTACCGAAGAAGTGGCAGACCGAGTTGATCGACCAGGTGATGTGGTGGCCGAAGAAGACCCTGACCAGGCCACCCCAGAAGAACCCGCCGAGGGCGCCTGCGGCGGTGCCCGTGAACAGGTAGCCGAGAAGGGTCGGGATCGCAAGTCCCAGCAGGACCCAGGCCACGAAGTACTTGCTGATGAACTGCATGCCCGGATCCTCGTAGAGGTCACGGGCGTACTTCTGCTGGTCGGCCTCTCCGTGCTTGGAGAAGGTCCAGCCGAGGTGGGCATGCCATAGCCCGGTGAGCACGCCCTTGGGCTCGCCGTCCGGACCGACATGGGGGCTGTGCGGATCGCCCTCTTCGTCGGTGTGGGCGTGGTGCTTGCGATGGTCGGCTACCCAGGTGGTGACCGGACCCTGGACGGCCATCGAACCGATGATTGCGAAGAAGTACTCGACCGGTTTGAAGGTCTGAAATGAGCGATGGGTCAGCAGCCGGTGGAACCCCACCGTGATCCCGAGCCCTGTCAGCAGGTACATGAAGAGCATGATCAGGAGATCTGTCGCGGTGACGATCTGATTCCAGAGCAGGACGATCGCGGCGAGGGTGGCGATGAAGGGAACCACCACGGCGAACATGTTGGCGACCTTGTCGATAAGAGGCATCTGGTGCTGCCTCGTCCCTTGCTGCGTCATCTCCTGCTGCGTCATCTCGTGCTGCGTCATGACCGGAAATCTATGTTCACATTTCTAATATTTCTTGGCCGCAACGCACGTC
>JAGQHH010000505.1 GCA_020431945.1 Cyanobacteria bacterium HKST-UBA02
ATGCCGGCACTCTCGATCCGATGGCCACCGGCGTGATGATCGTGGCTCTGGGAGGCTGTTGCCGCCTGCTTCAATTCGTTCCCGGAGACAAAACATATCTCGCCGATATACTTCTCGGCACTCGAACCGACACCGATGACATAGAAGGCGAAGTCCTGGAGAAAGCCGAGGATCTCTCGGGTCTCGACAGCACCGCCATCCATCAGGCGGTACAGGCCTTCGCCGGCAAACAGCATCAAGTGCCGCCGATCTACAGCGCCATCAAGCAGGGAGGCATGAAAATGTACGACCTGGCAAGACGGGGCCAGGCGCCGGCGGTTCTTCCCGCAAGACCGGTGGAGATCTATTCCATCGAGGTCTTGCATATAGAGCCACCGGTGGTGAGGATAAGAGTATCCTGCTCGAAAGGTACTTATATAAGATCAATTGCCCGGGACCTCGGGGACAGGCTCGCGGTGGGCGGCTGCCTGAGCGCCCTTGTCAGGGAGAGATCCGCCTTTTTCGATCTTGCCGATGCCCTGTCTCTGGAAGAGCTTGCCGAGCTCAAAGAAAAAGATCGATTGCAGGATGCCCTGGTCTCTCCCAGGTTCGCTCTCGGTCTCACCGAGCTCCCGGTGGACCGAGACACCGCCCGCCGTCTGGCTCATGGTCAGAGCATCCCGAAAGAATCTCTTGCCACGGGCAAAGATGATACCCTGGAGAAACGTTTCCTGATCGCCCTGGAAGACTCTCTCATAGCCCTGGTAAAGCTCGAGGATGAGGAGATCAAACCGGAGGTAGTGCTCAAGCATGCAGCAGAGATTTAGTCGCGCCTTCATCCTCAGAATGGTTCTGCTCATCGAAGCAGGCTGTCTGCTGGTGGCGACGATCTGGTCGGCTCTGGCTAAAATCGACCTGCTCCCCATGCTCACTCTCAAAGACCCCGGTCTTCTTGCGGTGGGAGTTCTGGTCGGGCTTTCCACCAGCTCTTCGAGCCTTCTTCTTTCATGGCTCGGCAAAAGACTGGCGGACCGAATAGCCTTTCTCAATCATTTCTGCGAGCTGGTCGAAAATGTCATGGCACCTATTTTCGCGCAGACAACCATAATGGATATCCTTTTGATATCCCTGGCTTCAGGGTTCTGCGAAGAGGTCATGTACAGAGGGGTTATGCAGAGCCAGTTCGGTCTCATCGCCGCCAGTATCATTTTCGGTCTCTGTCATTATGCCGGACCGCGATATCTCTTCTATGTGATCTGGGCGGCGGTCGTGGGGGCCCTTTTCGGCGTGCTTCTGATGATCACCGGTTGCCTCTGGGTGCCTGTGGTCGCTCATATGACGAGCAATTTCCTGAGCCTCTGTATTCTGCGCTACAAAATCGCCAGTAATACCGAATAAGAGCTGCGCTCAATCCATAGAAAAAGGGAAGAGCTTCGCTCAATCAATAGAAAAAGGGAAGAGCTTCGCTCTTCCCTTGAATCTCGATCAATTTGATCAGCTAAAGTCTAGCGACGACCTTTTTTCTTGGCGGCCGGTTTTTTGGCAGCGGGTCTTGCTTTGGCTTTGGCTTTGGCTTTAGGAGCAGCTTTTTTGACAGCTTTTTTGGGAGCTGCTTTCTTAGCGGCTTTTTTGGGTTTGGCAGCTTTTTTGACAGTCTTTTTGGCTGCTTTGGCCTTGGGAGCGGCTTTGGCTGCTTTTTTCGGACCCTCGGTCACCGATTTGGGCAGGGAAGCAAGCTTCTTCTTACCGTCGACGATGGCTTTGAGTTCCTGACCGGCGCGGAAAACAGGCACGCGGGCAGCGGCGATTTTCAGCTTCTGATCAGGGTTCTGGGGGTTGACGCCCATGCGGGCTTGTCTGTGACGGCGCTCGAAAGTACCGAAACCGACGAGCGTGACACGGTCGCCTTTCGCCATGGCGGTGGTCAGGTTATGAAGAACAGCGGCGACGGTGTTGTGCACGTCGAGCTTGGTCTGACCGGTAGTCTTGGCGATCTCGTTAACAAGTTCTGCTTTGTTCATACGTTATGTCCTAACAGCGGAGGCAAAAACTGTGTGATACTACCACCGTGATTGTCAGAGTTCAAGAGGGTCTTGAGAGAATTTTTTCTGTGCTAAAGTCATCGAGCGATACCTGAGGCCATGATTCAAAACGACACGATTGCGGCTATATCTACTCCACCGGGCACGGGGGCCATCGCGATCGTCCGCATTTCAGGTCCCGAATCCCTCAAAATTCTTTCCGAAATTTTTTCTTGCTCATCAGCAGACAGGGATCAACGAGTCCAGTGGAGCGCCAGAAGCCATGAGGCTATTCACGGATATATCTTCGACCCCGAAAGCGGCGATCTGGTGGATGAAGTAGTGGCGATCGCCTACCGCGGACCCAACACCTACACCGGCGAGGACCTGGTGGAGATCAACTGTCACGGCAGTCCCCTCATCGCCCGGGAGTTGCTCGGACTGGCTCTCCGGCTGGGGGCGAGACTGGCTTGCGCCGGGGAGTTCACCAAACGTTCTTTCCTTGCCGGTCGAATGGATCTGACCCAGGCAGAAGCAGTCCTCGATCTTATCGAGGCCAAAACCAGCCGCCAGAGCCGCCTGGCGATCTCGGCTCTCGATGGGCATCTGGGCAGGGAGATCAAGAAAGTCCGGGGCATTCTCATGGAAGTCCTTGCCAAGCTGATAGCCGGAATTGATTTTCCCGAAGAAGTAGGTGAGCTTCCCCGGGACGATCTGGACCCGATTATCGAAGATGCCCGGAAAAGGCTTCTGGACCTGGCCGACACCGCCAACTCGGGCAAGTTCATGAGAGATGGTCTGAAGCTCGCCATCGTGGGCAGGCCCAATGCAGGCAAATCGAGCCTTCTCAATCAGCTCCTCAAATTCGAGCGGGCCATCGTCACCGACATACCGGGCACGACCCGGGATTCCATCGAAGAGCTGGTCGACCTGAACGGCATCCCGGTGGTTCTTGTGGATACCGCAGGCATTCGATCCACCGAAGACACTGTAGAAAAAATCGGCATAGACAGGACCAGGCAGGCCATCACCGCCAGCGACCTGGCTGTCTTCTTATTAGATCCGACCCAGGGCTTCGCTGACGACGAGAGCGAAATCGAGGCGATCATCGAAGGGCGCCCGCATCTTCTGGTAATCAATAAAATCGATACCGGCGAAGATCTGGACCCGCCCGCAAGAGCGAAAGAGGCAGCTCTGGCTCTTCTCCAGATCTCGGCCCGGACAGGCAGCGGCATAAAGGCTCTCACCAGTGCTATCGAAAGCTTCGCCACAGGCGGCGGGCGGCTTGCCGAGACCGGGGCTTCTCTCAACGACCGGCAGGCGGATCTCTGTCGCCGGGCAGCCGATTCTCTGGAGCTGCTTCGTCAATCTGTAGAAGCCGATATGCTCGACGACTGCCTGGCCACCGATTTGAAAGAAGCCGTGCACTGTCTCTCGGAAGCCTGTGGCGATGAGGTCACCGAAGAGGTGATCAGCGAAGTCTTCTCGCGGTTCTGTATCGGCAAATAGAAGGAGCATATATCAGGAATGGCCAGGCTCGAGTGTGAAGACAGAGAATTCAGAAGCTGGTTCGCCATCTACCCGGGCAGAACCATCGAGCGCAGCCCGGACGACGTCTGGCAGCTTTACAGCCTGGAGCTCGGACATGGGGACCGCAAGCTCCTTTTCGAGAGCGATATAAAAGACGACTTCAGCAATGACGGCTATCTTCTCTGCCGCAAACCCAGGGACGAGATCGCCATGATCCTCAGCGGTCTGGCAGGGGTACTCTCAGGCAAGCGTCCTCAGCTCGATTTCGAGCTCTCGGAGCCCTGCTTTTCGATAAAGGTCCGTTACCAGGACGAATGCGGCTTCAACGTAGAAGTCTTCGTGGATGCCGGCAATGTTGAGACCGGCATCAGCCGGTGGGACGCTCTGGGCATCCGGTTTTTCACTACCAGGGAGAATCTCGAGCAGTTCATAAAAGAACTCAAGGAGGACTTCGCCTGCTAGAATTGCCTGCTGGCAGTTTGTATATGCCAGAGAAAATGAGGTATTTCAATGTCTAAAGTAGAAACCAAAGTCGTCGTAAGCCTTCCGGATGGCTCCGAAAAAACCCTCGACGGCGGGTCCACCGGTGCCGATCTGGCGAAATCCATCAGCGAAGGGCTTTTTCGCAACTCGGTAGGAACCCTCATAAACGGTGAGCTCAAAGACCTCTATACTCCCCTCAAAGACGGAGACCGGGTCAAGATTCTCACCGCCAAGGACAATGAGGCTATCGAGCTCTTGCGGCACTCCACCGCCCATGTCATGGCGGAAGCCGTCCAGTCCATCTATCCCGATGCGAAGATAGCCATCGGTCCCACCATCGAAGATGGTTTCTACTACGATTTCGAGATCAAAGACCACACCCTCTCAGTGGAAGACCTCGAGAAAATCGAGAACAAGATGAAAGAGATTGTCAAAGACAATCAGAGAATCATCCGCCACAACATCGAGGATGTGGACGGGCAACTCAAGCAATTCCGGGACCAGGGCGAGAAGTTCAAAGCGGAGCTTCTGGAAGAGCACCGGGACCACGAGCCCACTCTTTATTTGATGAAAAACAAAGACGACGATGTCGTCTGGAACGATCTCTGCCGGGGACCGCACCTGCCTTCCACCGGTCATATCAAAGCCTTCAAGCTCCTCAAGGTCTCCGGCTCCTACTGGCGCGGGGACGAGAAGCGGGAGCACCTGCAAAGAGTCTACGCCACAGCCTGGTGGTCCAAGAAAGACCTGGACGACTATCTGCACCGTCTGGAAGAAGCCGAGAAACGCGATCACAGAAAGCTAGCCAAGCAGCTCGATCTATTCTCGGTCCATGACGAGGTGGGTCCGGGACTGATTTTCTGGCATCCGAATCTGGCCACGGTACGGGATACCATCGAGGAGTTCTGGCGCCGGGAGCACAGGAAAAGAGGCTACGAATTCGTCTACACCCCTCATATCGCCTCCGAGGACCTCTATAAAATCAGCGGTCACCTGGAGAACTACGCCGAAAACATGTACGCCCCCATGGACATCGACGAGCAGCCTTACCGCTGCAAGCCCATGAACTGTCCGGGCCACATCATGATCTACAAGACCCGCCTGCGCAGCTACCGCGACCTGCCTCTGCGTTATGCCGAACTGGGGACGGTCTACCGCTACGAGCGCTCCGGCGTCCTGCACGGCATGCTGAGAGTGCGCGGATTCACCCAGGACGACTCCCATATCTTCTGCACTCCCGAGCAGCTCAAAGACGAGATCGACGGTATCCTCGACCTCATCGACAAGCTCATGACCACTTTCGGCTACACCTACAAATGCTATCTCTCCACCAGACCGGAGAAATATCTCGGTACCGACGAAGAGTGGGAGATGGCCACCAGCGGTCTCGAGAATGCCATGAAACAACGCGGCATGAGCTACGAGATCGACGAAGGCGGCGGCGTCTTCTACGCACCCAAGATCGACGTCAAGCTCTTCGATGCCATCGGTCGTGAATGGCAGGGTCCCACAATCCAGGTCGACCTCAACCTGCCCAGACGTTTCGACGTCAATTACATAGGCGAGGATGGCGAGAGACACCAGGCGGTGATGATCCACCGGGCTGTGCTGGGCTCCATGGAGCGCTTCTGCGGCGGGCTCATCGAGCACTATGCCGGCTCCTTCCCGCTCTGGCTGGCACCCACCCAGGTAGCGGTATTGCCTATCTCGGATCGGCATCAAGCCCGGGCGAAAGAAATTTACAAGCTCCTCCGGGACAACGATATCCGGGCGATCATGGATGACAAGTCCGAAACGATCAATTACCGGATCAGAGAAGCCCAGATGCAACAGATCCCTTATATGGTCGTTATCGGCGACAAGGAAGAAGAGAACAATGTCGTTGCTCTCAGGCACCGCCGGGACGGTCAGATCGGGACCATGCCTGAAGACGAGCTTCTCGCCAGGCTGAAAGAAGAGATCGACACCAAGCAATGACCACAGCCAGAGCGGCGCTGGCCCTGGGCGAGCGGGACCTCTCCCTGGAGGATCTCGCCGGCATCGCCAGGGAAGGTGTCCAGGTCGGGCTTTCTCCCGAGGTCATGGAAAACTGCTTCTCATCCTATGTCAGGCTCGCCGGCCTGGTAGCCGGCGACCGCAATGTTTACGGTCTTACCGTCGCCTGCGGTCAGCTCGACGATGTCGAGGTCGCCCCGGAGAATCGAAGCCAGCTCGATCTGGTCCGCGCCCATGCTTCCGGTGTGGGGGAGCCAATGCGTTTCGATCAGAGCCGGGCCATGATGGCGAGCCGTCTTCATACCCTGGCCCGGGGCATGAGCGGCGTTTCCCCGCAAACCCTGGCGGCTCTTATCGCTTATCTCAATGCCGATCTGGCTGCGGCGGTTCCGGAGCTCGGCTCGGTGGGCAGCTCGGATCTGGCGCCCCTGGCACACATGGCCCTGGCTCTCTGTGGAGAGGGTGAGACTCTCTACCGGGACAAGAGCGGCACCATCAAAGGAATACTCTCGAGGGAGGCCCTGGAGCTAGCCGGCCTGGAGCTTCTGGAATTGCAGGGTCGTGACGGTCTGGCACTGATCAATGGACTGAGCCAGACAATCGGTTTGGCCTCGCTCTGCCTCATCGATCTGAAGATGAGCCTGAACACCAGCGCCTGCGCAGCTGCCCTTACCGGGCTGGCTCTCTATCCGGGAGGAGACAGGAATCAGGCGGCCTCTCTGGCACTCAAGAAGCATCCGGCAGGAAGCGAGCTGGTTGCCCGGCTCGAATCTCTAATTGAAAACGACAGCAAAGACAACCCGGAAATCCGGTCCGCTCTATCAATCCGATATGCCCTGCCAGTGCTGGCCACAGCGGTGGACAGCTACAGACAGACCAGGGCGGTTGTGGAAGCCGAGCTCAATGCAGTGGTGGACAACCCGCTTCTTTTCCAGGACGGCAGCCATACGAATAACAGCGGCAATACCTGCGGGCAGAGGATAGCCACCAGTCTCGATCAACTGTCCATCGCCCTTTCGGCATTGTGCGTGGCTACCGAGCATAGAATCGCCCGGCTCATCAGCCGGACCCCCGCCGGCGGGTTGCCTCCTTATCTGGTGCATCCTGACAATGAGCCAGGAGCCAGCTATGGTCTCATGTACGCCCAGTACACAGCGGCTTCGCTCACCGGCGAGATCAGAGCCCGCTGCCAGCCCCGGTCCATAAGCTCTCTGGCTGCAGGCGGCGATCTCGAGGATCTCAATTCTTTTGCTGCCGGAGCCGCCCTTCATCTCGAATGGCTGCGCGGCATGCTCGACTATCTGATCGCCATCGAGACCATGGCGGCGGTACAAGCTTTCGACTGCCTGGCAAGAGAGCTCCCCGGCAAGCTCGCGCCTTTCGCCCGGTCGGTGAGAGAAACAGTACCGGTCTTAAAAGAAGCTCGCCCGCTGGGTCCCGATATCGACAGGCTGAAAGAGGCTATGAGAGAGGGGCGTCTGAACCCGCCTGAAATCATAGGGTAAGACAGGACAGGATAGTTTCAGGTCCCGTTTCTCTTTGAGAAAGTATGAGTACTATCGTTGTCGGAAGAACTACCGCCCTTAATCTCATTCATTTTGTTTCTCGACTTCGATTCAACTCCGTCGAGTTCTTGAAGCTTTTTCTTCTTTGCCGAATCGGTCTTTTTCC
>JAGQHH010000506.1 GCA_020431945.1 Cyanobacteria bacterium HKST-UBA02
AGGCTCACGGCGGCATTATCCTTTCTGCCAGCCACAATCCCGGCGGTCCTGACGGGGATTTCGGGGTGAAATATAACATCGGCAATGGCGGGCCGGCGCCGGAGAAGGTCACCAATGCCATATTCGAGAAGAGCAAAGAGATCAAGGAATATCGCATTCTCGATGCCGGCGATGTCGATATAGACACTCTCGGCGAGCGCACCCTGGGAAATATGAAGGTCGAGGTTATTGACTCGGTGAGCGATCACCAGGAGCTTCTTCAAAGCCTCTTCGATTTCGACTCTATCAAAGAGCTTCTGACATCAGGCTCTTTCAGAATGACTTTCGATGCCATGCACGCGGTTACCGGTCCCTATGCCCATGCGATTTTCGAGAAATGTCTTGGAGCCGGGAGCGGCAGCGTCATTGGCGGCAAGCCCCTGCCTGACTTCGGTGGCGGACATCCGGATCCCAACCTCGTCTATGCGAAGGATCTGGTCAAGATTGTTTTCGGTGACGATGCACCTGATTTCGGGGCGGCAAGCGACGGTGACGGGGATCGCAATATGATCCTGGGAAGGCGATTTTTCGTCACTCCCAGCGACAGTCTCTCGGTGATCACCGCCAATGCCCATCTGGTTCCTGGTTACAAAAAGGGAATCGCCGGTGTGGCCAGAAGCATGCCTACCAGCACCGCTGTCGATCGTGTGGCACGCCATCTCGGTATCGAATGTTTCGAGACCCCCACAGGCTGGAAGTTCTTCGGCAATCTCATGGACGCCGGACGTGTCACTATATGTGGTGAAGAGAGTTTCGGCACAGGATCGAGTCATATCCGAGAGAAGGACGGCATCTGGTCTGTTCTGTTCTGGCTCAATATCCTGGCGGCACGCAAACAGTCGGTGGAAGCGATTGTAGCGGAGCACTGGAAGGAGTTCGGGCGGAGCTATTATTGCCGTCATGACTATGAAGAGGTCGCTTCGGACCCGGCTCACGAGCTTATCGACCGCCTGCGCAAAGATCTCTCGGCACTCAAAGGCAAGAGCTTCGGAGCTTTCGAGATCGCCGACGCCGATGACTTCAGCTATGAAGATCCGGTAGACGGCAGCGTCTCGTCCGGTCAGGGCATTCGCATAATGCTTGCTGACGGCTCCCGAATCGTCTACCGACTGTCCGGCACCGGCACCCATGGCGCGACTCTGCGCGTCTACCTCGAGAGCTACGAGAAAGATCCGGCTAAGCAGGGGCAGGAGACCCAGACAGCTCTGGCCGATATGATCGGCCTTGCCGACAAGATCGCTGAGATCAAGAAATTCACCGGCCGCGAAAAGCCGACTGTAATTACCTGATTAAGTAAGTTGGGATGCCTGGCGAGTCTGCTTCCAAAACTATAGTCGACCGCTACGAGGTACTGGAGTCTCTCGGCACAGGGGGATTCGGAGAAATCTACTTGTGCCGGGATCTGGTTCTCTCTCGTGATGTCGCTCTAAAAATTCTCAAGCATGAAGTCTCGGGTGATCTGATCCGGCGCTTCCAGAACGAAGCGCGGATCGCCGCCAATCTGGATCATCGCAATATCGTCAACGTCGTGGATTTCGGCGCTACCGCAGACGGTGGTCTCTTTCTTGCCATGGAATATCTCAAAGGCGAAAGCCTCGAGGATCTACTGAAGAGTCGGGGAACGCTCGGTCTCGAAGAATTCCTGCCTCTGCTTGCCCAGATCTGTGACGGCCTCGCATTCGCCCATGAAAAGGGTGTTCTTCACCGCGATATCAAGCCCTCCAATGTCATGCTGGTTTCGGACGATAAGGGAGACTTGCTGGTAAAGCTGGTAGATTTCGGTATCGCCAAACTGGTGAGTGACGACCAGTCCGTTACAAGGACCGGCAATATCGTCGGATCGCCGCTTTATATCAGCCCGGAAACCGCCCTGGGTGAAGCTGCCGACCCGCGCTCCGATATCTACAGTCTTGGCTGTTTGATCTTCGAGGTGCTGTCTGGAGCACCGCCTTTCACCGGCGAAACCCTCATGGAAGCCATGACTGCTCGTCTCGAGACCGAAGCCCCGCTTCTTTCCTCGGCATTGAGAGAGACTCTTCCTGAAGAGACTCTCTCTGCAATCGATTCGATCGTGGCACGATGCCTCAGTAGAGATCCAGCAAATCGCTACGAGAGCGTAGCGGCACTCGAGACCGATCTGTCCAGGCTAAATCTGGCAGGGGAAGAGATTTCGGAGGGGTTACCGGTGGTCGAGCCCGAGAAAAGACCCAGACCCCTCGTCCTGGCTTTGTTTGCTCTGTTTCTTTGTCTGGCATGCGGATCCACCGCTTATTACTATTTCACGCACCTGGAGCACGAGCCCGTTGCGGAATCGGGCGACAGAAAGCCCCTGCCGGACGATCCCGGACTTGCCAGGATTCCTTTTACCGACCCTGATTTCGTATTCGACCAGCGCTATCCTCAGGACAACTATAGATGGCTCAAGCTGGTCGGTCTCGGTACCGACAAAGACATGTACAGGCTCCGTGGGCGCAAGGACTTCCGTTACCTTCTCATGGAGCACGACGAAATGGTCGGAGAAGGGATGAAAGTTCTCGAAGAGCTTCCGCTTCTCGGATTGAGCTTCCGGCGCTGCGGTATAGACAACAAAGTCCTCGAGCATGTCAGCAAGATCAAGACTCTTACCCAGCTCGAGCTCGTCAGATCCACCGGATTCGACGCTAATGGTCTGGCTCTTCTCAAGAATTGCCCGAAGCTTTCCATAGTGAGCCTTAGCGATACCAGCATTGGTGACAACGAGGTCAGAGAATTGGCAGGCATCAGGTCCCTGAGACGTCTGGATCTCGGGAGCTGCGAGGCCGTCACCGGAAAGGGGCTGGCTGAATTGACCCGGGTCGCGGATCTGGAGGAGTTGATTCTGAACAAGACCTCGATCAAGCCTGAAGAACTTAATCTGCTGAAGCGTTTCAGAAATCTGAGAGTGCTTTCTGTCTGCGAGCTCAAGCTCACAGACGATGATGTCAGGATGATTGCCTCCCTGCCAGTCACCACCCTCGATATCTCGAAAAACAAAATCACCCCGGAGTCTCTTTCGATTCTGGCTTCCGACAAGCGATTGATCACTTTAAAGATCTCTGAGTGCGACGGTGTTACCGGCAAGGACGTGGCTGCATTTACAAGAAAGAGACCGGACGTCAATCTGCGCCGCGACTGATTAAATTGCGCCCGATAATTCCTCTTACTGTATCATTTTGCTGGGGCGAAAATCCGGAGAGGCTTGTTTGGGACGCAGTATCGATACCGCTCTTGGCGCCGCGAATCTTTTCCCCGGGGATGTGATCGATCTGGAGAAGAGGCGGCTCAGCCTGTCTTCGCGGATCTTGCTGCTTGGTTATTACTGGACCAGACGAAACCGGGGGCTTCGATTCCGTCGCAAGCTGGAAGAGCATGTTCTGTGGTTCGTCAGGAACAAGCCCGGCCACGAGCTATTCGATAGCGAAATCCTGCGTCTTGCTCCGCAAAGCGATGGCGATCTCGTGTTCGACTCCGCACGGGAGATCTGGCTCGAGCATTTGAACAAGAAACCCGGCGATACCCGGCTCCTCAGGCATGCTGCTGCATTTTTCGCTTCTTCCGATCCGGAGCGCGCTCTCAATCTCCTCCAGGAAGGCAAGGCTCTCGAGCCGGACAATCCCTACTGGCCCGATCGGATCGCTGCTCTTTTCGAGGACGCTTTCAGCGGCCCAGCTGCCGGTGACAGCGAGGTGGTGACTGCTATTCTCAAGAACGAGCTCGAAGAGCTCTGCCGTCTTGCCAGACCGGCGAACCGGGCGCTCTGTCTGGCCCGGCTCGCTCGCAGGCAGCTCAACCGTGTCCGGGATCTGACAGGGGCAAGCAGCACCGCCGAGAGACTCCTCGAGGAATTTGGTAAAGGCAGGCGGGCTTCCCGCACCCAGTTCGCCGTTCAGACAGCGCGGGCGATTCTGGGCAGGATCTGCCTGAAGAACTGGGACATCGCTGGAGCACGTCACCACTTCGGTCTTGCCCTGTCCGCCTCGAAAGATAATGTTCTGGTATCGGCGGAGCTTCGCAATCTCATCTGCGAGCTGATCGAAGCAGGCGAGACCGCTCTGGTGAATGCTGCCATTTCTTCAAAGCACTCGGCTATGCATACCTGCGACTGGAGCCTCGCCTGGTGCCGGGGAATTCAGATAAGGGGGTTCCATAGATACAGTATCGATGTCCATGCCTTCGCCCCTCTCGATCTCAAATTCAGCCGCCTGCCTCACTACGAGATCAATATGGACCTGAAGCAGTACTTCGATACCGGAGACCTGGGATCGCCTTTCGAGGCTCTTGCGGCGCTCAGCTCGAGCCAGGAAGACCTTCACCTGGATATCTGGCGAAAGCTCGTGGCTGCCCTCAGGTATGGTGACGATACCGAGCATGGTGTCCTGTCCCTGCTCTCCGAAGTGCCCGAGCAAACCGGTGCGGCCGCGATAGAAAAAGCCAGGAGGAGCTCGGTGATCTTGCAACAGGGTGGGTTCTGCCTGGTCAATTCGGTCTCGGAATATGCCGATGATAAGGGCACCCACCTGCTCGCCACGATGCTCTATCGGGAGCTCCCTTTCGAGACCGCCCTCAATATTTGCTGGTGGTACGTCTTCGTCTGGCGGCAGCGGATTTATAGAAGCATCAAGATAGTCGGCGTGGACTTCGAGGGACGCCGCAATTTCTTCGCTATCGCCGGAGCTTGAAGGCTTCTTTCTCTAGAGCTACCAGAGACGGCAGCGCTTATCGGAAGGAAGCATCATCGAGGCTGTTTTCTCATCGTCTCCGAAGACTTCCTCGAAGACGTCCATATTGGCTACTGTGCCGTTGACCCGATAGTGCGGTGTCGGGTGCGGATCCGTGGCCAGCATGAGGCGCTCTTTCTCGGGCCTGATATTGGTAGCCCAGGCCTGGGCGAAAGAGAGGAAGAATCTCTTCTCCGGTGTGAATCCGTTTTCGTCCTTCTCTTTCAAGTCCGGGCAGACTTTCTTGAGGGTCTTGTAGGCGATGGTGAGACCGCCGAGATCGGCAGCGGCTTCGCCGGCTACCAGCTTGCCTTTGAAATGGAGGTCGTCGATCACTTTATAGCTTTCGTATTGACTCTCGATCAGGGCGATACGCTTATTGAAGCGCTTGAGGTCATCTTCCGACCACCAGTTCTTCAGGTTGCCGTCCCCGTCGAATTTGCTTCCCTGATCGTCGAATCCATGAGTCATCTCGTGACCGATGACCATGCCCATAGCACCGAGATTAGTGGCATCATCGGCGTCCGGATCGAAAATCGGCGGCTGCAAAATACCCGCCGGAAAGACGATCTCGTTGAGCTCGGCGCTGTAGTAGGCGTTCACTGTCTGGGGGCTCATGAACCATTCGTTCCGGTCCACGGGCTTGCCTATTTTGTCGAGTTGTCTGGCGAACTCGAAGCGCTCGGCATTGAGGATGTTCTTCAGGTAAGAATCCCGGTCGATCTCGAGCTTGCTGTAATCGCGCCAGCGGTCGGGGTAGCCTATCTTGAGACCGAATTTCTCGAGCTTGGCGATGGCATTCTTGCGAGTGGCGTCATCCATCCAGTCCAGACTGGCCAGGTCTTCTTTCAATACCTCTTTCATCTTGTTGACTAGATCGAGAGCTCTTTCTTTGGCCTCCGGCGAGAAAGTGCGGTTGACATAGAGCTGTCCCACCGCTTCTCCCAGGGCCCGGTCGGCGGCATTGATCACCCGTTTCCAGCGCGGAAGATTCTGCTTCTTGCCGGTCAGCGTCCGCCCGTGGAAATCGAAATCAGCGTCCACGAATCGCGTGGAGAGATAGGGAGCTGCCGCATCCACCAGGTGCCAGGTGAGGTAATGCTTCCAGTCAGCAACACTTGTTTCGGATAGCTGTTTGTCCAGGGTCTTGAAGAAGTCCGGCTGGCCGACATTGATGTCGCCGACATCGGCTCGGTTGACACTTTTCAGATAAGCGGTCCAGGAGAAATTCGGGGTGAGCTCGCTGAGGGTAGAGACGGTCATCTTATGATAGACCTTGTCGGGATCTCTCAGATCGGTGTTCTTCATCGAGCCTTCGGCAAGAGCCGTCTCGAGTTTCATGATCCTGGAGGCAGCGGCGCCTGCTTCTTCTTTCTTGTATCCGGCAAGCTCGAGCATTCTGCCGATATGAGCGACATATTTTTCGCGGAGCTCTTTGCTGTGGGCGTCCTCGTTGGTGTAATAGTCACGGTCCGGAAGACCGAGACCGGCTTGCCAGAGCTGTCCGATCACTCTGGTGCTGTCTTTGAAGTCCTGGCCGGAGCTGAAATTGAACATCGCATTGATGCCCCGGGACTGGAGCCTGGCAGCGGAGTCGAGCAGATCTTCCCGGCTCTTGATGGCGGCAATGGCATCGAGCTCTTCTTTGAGAGGGGTGAGATCGTCTTTCTCGATTTGCTCGGTGTTCATGGCGGCGGCATAGAAATCGCCGATCTTCTGCTCGTTGGAGCCGGGCTCGGCATCTTCTTTTGCCGCCGCTGCTTCCATGATCTCTTTGAGGAGACTGAGGTTCTTGTCGTGGATGATATTAAGCTGGCCCCACTTGTCGTATTCGTCCGGTATCGGCGTCTTCTTGAGCCAGGTGCCGTTGGCATAGACATAGAAGTCCGAGGTGGGTGAGCAGTGGTTATCCATGTTGGCGACCTCCGCCCCGAATGCGGTACCAGCTATCGGCCCTGACACGGCAATGCCGAGGCTGAGGGCGACTAATATTTGACCGAACCTCTTCATAAGTGTTCTCCCTTGATCTAATGCTGTTCTGCGGTCTGGGTGTCGCGAGCCGCTTTGATTTTGCCGATCTGCTCGGTGGTCAGATAATTGGAGACCAGACCGCAGTCCAGACAGACTACACAGACCGGGCGCTCCATATCTTTGAGGATGCGTCCTTTCTTGACCAGGACCGCATCGACTCCTTCGGAATCCCAGGCCACCCATTCGGTCTCGAAGATATCTTCGCAGCTGCAGCCCGGACATTTACGCTTTACGCCTTCGCTCATCTTGCCATCTCCTCATATAACTCGTGACAGAAGGCAATACCATGAAAAAGGAGGATAATTCAATACTTCTTTTCAACCCCCTCGTAGATATTGCAGATCACGATCTTGCCGCTGCCTTTCTCGAGCCGCACCGGGACGAGAATGCGAACATAGAGCTCCCCTTCGAAATAGTCGATATCCGGATAGTACCGGGGCAGATCCCTGGATATCAGGACCGCCACTTTTATCCCCTGACCGCCCTCCTGAAAACAGAAAGACGG
>JAGQHH010000507.1 GCA_020431945.1 Cyanobacteria bacterium HKST-UBA02
TCATCTCGAACGGCTCGGACAAGGCAGTCAGCATAAAGTGGCGTAATCCTTCTTTCTGTAATCTCTCCATTTTGCCCGCTCTTCTCGTCGGGCATCCCATAGCCGACGTGATGGCAATCTTCGGTTCGATCGATGTGATTCTTCCTGACGTGGACCGCTAGGGTGACGAAAAAAAGATGACAAACTTACCAGAAATTCTGAAACTAAGCCGGCTAGTGATGGTCTGGCTCACTCTCATATTCGTGCCTGTATGGGGCGCCTGCTGGCTCGTGGGGATTGCCCTTCCCTGGCTCCTGGTGGAGCGGGTGCCGGCCATGCTCGGTGATGCGGTGGCTCCTCCCTGGGTGATGTTCGTCGCAGACCTCTGCCGTTTTCTCACCCCGGTCGTATCGATCATGGTCTTCATTCCGATCAACGCCATGTTCATGGTTCTCTTCGAGCGTCGGGCCCTGGCTATCTTCACGGTCAGGAAAGGTCCGAACCGTACCCTGCTCGATGGTCTCGCCCAGACTTTCGCCGATGCTCTCAAGCTTCTTTTCAAAGAAGACATCACCCCCCGGGGTGCCGACGCCGTTATGTTCACCCTGGCGCCGATTATCTTTTTCGCTCCTTCAATTTTCGGTGCTCTGCCGCTTCTCGCTGCGGTCACCAATAACCACGCTCTATTCCAGATAGCCAACGTGCCCACCGGTATCTTCTATGTCCTGGCATCGGCGTCGGTACCTGTGGTAGCCCTGGTGATGGCGGGCTGGTCGAGCAATAACAAGTATTCGCTGGTCGGCGGTCTGAGAAGCGCCGCCCAGGCAATCAGCTATGAGATCCCCCTGGTACTGTCGATAGTGACGGTCTGCCTGCTTGCCGGTACTCTGGACGTTGTGCAGATCGCCAATCAGCAGCACGGTGGCTTCCTGAACTGGAATCTGTTTGGCGGCGGCGCTCTCACCGGGATCGACAAGTATCTGGCTGCTTTCCTCAGCGGCTCCAGCACCGAGGGCATTCTCGCTCAATACTATCCCCACGGTTTCTGGTCCGGGGCTGCAACGGTGGTGCTGGCAATCGCTACTTTCATTCTTTTCGGACTTTACCTGACCGGTGCCTGCGCCGAGATCAACCGTATCCCCTTCGATCTTCCTGAAGCTGAAAGCGAGCTGGTCAGCGGCTATAACACCGAGTACAGCGGCATCAAGTTCGCCATCTTCTTCCTGGCTGAATTCACCAACCTCTTCGTGGTAGCAAGTATCGCAACCGTTATGTTCCTGGGTGGCGGCGACAATATCATCCCCGCTTATCTCCTGGATAACCCGCTCATGCACGAGCTATCTTCTCTTCTTGCGGGAGCATTCAGCTTCCTGATCAATCTGCAGATTGTCGATCCCACTACTTTCTGGGCAGCAGTCTGGGTGATTATCAAGGTCTACAGCATTGTTTTCTTCGCAATTCTCGTCAGGGGAACCCTTCCCCGGTTCCGGATCGACCAGCTCATGGATTTCGGCTGGAAGCGTCTCATTCCCCTGTCGCTCATTGCTTTCGTAGTGGTTGTTTTCGCCAGAGTCGCGGTGGTATGTCATGGCTAATCTCATAGAAAGAGCGGTTGATAGTTTCAAGAGGATCGGCGACGGTCTCATGACCGTGTTCGGGCACTCCTTCAAGGAGCCGACGACCCAGGAATTCCCCGAGGCGGTACCTCATCTTCCCCCGCATTTTCGCGGGCGCCTCGCCCTCACCGTCAACCCCGAGTCCGGCGATCATCTCTGTATCTCCTGCCGACAGTGCGAGCGAGTCTGCCCGGACAAATGTATCGAGATCACCGCTCATAAGAGCCCCGAGACCAATAAGCTCGAGCTCATCGACTTCAAGATCGACCACGGGCTCTACATGTTGTGCGGCTTATGTACCGAAGTCTGCCCCACAAATTGCATCATCAATACCAATGACTTCGAGATGAGCGATTACAGTCGCGAATCACTGATTTACGATCTGAAGCGTCTCACTCTCACCAAGGAAGAGTCGGGCTTCTATTTCGAAGCCAAAGAAATTCCTCTGCCCAAGCCCAAGCCAGCAAAACCGGCAGCTCCTGCCGGAGCCAAAGCCGCGCCTGCCGGCGCCAAGGCCGCTCCTGCCGGCGCTAAAGCGGCTCCGGAAGGTGCCAAGGCGGCTCCGCCAGAAACCAAAGCTGAAGCGAAAGCCGAGCCCAAGGCCGAAGCCAAGCCTGAAGCCAAAGAAGAAAAGCCGGCCGCTGCCAAAGGCGAGACCGAGAAAGAAGAAAGCAAACCCGAAGCTAAAAAAGAAGAAGGTAAGCCGGAAGCCGACTCGGACGCTGAAAAAGACAAGAAAGAGTAGGTGCGCAAATGAACATTCTCAACGTACAGGATCTGGTCACCTACCAAGCAACCGAGACAGTTGCCTTTTATGCAGTCGCCATAGTGGCTATCTGTCTTTCTCTGGGTGTCATTGCCGACCGCAACGTGATTCGGGCAGGTTTCGTGCTCATCGGTGTATTCGGTGGTATATCTCTGCTTTTCCTGCTGCTGCAAGCTCAGTTCCTGGCGCTTGCCCAGATCATGATCTATGCGGTGGGTATCACCCTGGTGGTGGTTATCGCTCTGATGCTCACCAATCCCAGGCTGGAAAAGGAAGCGGAAGTGGAAGAGTCCGCCGGGGAGAAAGCGCCTCTTTTCGCCATCGTCGACGGGATCAAGGGAGCCTTTCCGGCGGTGGTCGGCTGGATAAGCTTTTTCACCCTTTATCTGGCGGTTCGCTCGGAAGGCTGGAATGTCACCGATGAACCTGTCAGCCCCGATAATCTCAAGGTTCTGGGCGAGTCCCTGACCACCAGTTATTCATTGCCCTTCGAATTCGCCTCGGTGCTTCTCCTGGCTGCCCTGATCGGCGCCATCATGCTCGCCAAAGCCGAGCGCAAGAGCACCGGCAGCGAAATCGAAACCGTAGACTGAGACTACCAAGAGGATAGACAAGTGCAATCTGAGCTGAGCGAATCCAAACCGGCAATGACGAAGTTCGTATGGACATTCGTTTATGCCTGCTTAGTGGTCATATGTGTTTTCTTCCTTCTCGGGCAGAGCACCAATGCCGATGGCAGCCAGTCGATCATGAAAGGCGATCTCGATGCCATGATGTTTTTCGGGATTACCGCAGCCGGCCTCATTTTCCACTATGTATTCGGCGCCTCGGCCCTGGGCTGTCTGGCGGTGGGCTCGGTGGGCTCTTTCGTGCTTCTCACCATCGGGCAGGAGCCCCTGGTTCGCTATCTTACGCTCAGCGCCCTGCTCTTCGCCATCGGCATGTATGGCATGGTCCGCTCCCGTAATGCAGTGCGTGTGCTGATGTCCATCGAGCTCATGCTCAATGCGGTCAATCTCAACCTCATCGCTTTCGCCCGCTATATCGATCCCGGTGCCGTGAAGGGACAGCTCTTCGCCATCTTCATTCTCACCGTTGCGGCTGCCGAAGCAGCAGTCGGGCTTGCCATCGTCCTCTCGGTCTATCGCACGACCCAGACCGTGGACATGAACAAATTCAATCTATTGCGCTGGTAGTTAGATTCGGTTCGGGTCAGGAAAGCGCTTGCTTGAGAAAACCCAGGGCCCAGTCATGTAGCTGGTTCCAGCCGATGATATGACGCATCGATGTCATCCGGCGGCGTTTCTCCTCGACTCCCATGGAAAAGGAAGCCGTCACCGCCCGGGCAAATTCAGAGGGTGAGCGTGGGTCGACTATGATCGCTCCCTGGGAGAGCTCTGCCGAGCAGCCGGCATTCTCGCTCAGGATGAGGACGCCCTGCTCGTCCTGGCGGCAGGCGACATATTCCTTGGCTATGAGATTGAGCCCGTCCCGAAGGCTATTGACCGTCATCACGTCGGCGGCCTGGTACCAGGCTGCCAGCTCTTTCTGGCTGAGCTCTTCGTCGATATGGACAACCGGCTTCCAGCCATCCAGGGAAAAGCGCTCGTTGATCTCGTCGATCTTGCCTTTGACCTGTTCGGCATAACGTCGGTAGTCGTCTTCATCGGATCGGGGTTTCTGAGAGATCTGCACATAGTGGAATCTTCTTCTCAGGTCCGGGGTGAGGGTGAGCAGATACTCGATGCCGTAGAGTTTTTCCAGGACTCCTTTGGTGTAGTCCAGACGATCGACTCCCAGGACGATCTGGTTGGCCAGACGGTGTTTAACTGCCAGGACCTCGGCAATGGGTCTTACCTGGGAAGCGAGGTGGCGCCAGCGATCGACATCGATTCCCAGGGGCATGACCGCCACCCGGGTGAAATAGTTTTTGTAGCGGATCTCCATGGCCATCGGGTCTACTCTGGCATCTTTGAAGAGTAGCTCCACGGTGGCCAGAAAATTGTGGGCATACTCGGCGGTGTGGAAGCCCAGGAGCTTGTTGGCCAGAAGCGCTTCGATGAATTCGGCGGCCACCGGCGAGGAGGCGATGTTCTCCGGTCTCGGCCAGGGCACATGCCAGAACTGGCAGACCAGGGTGCCTCTCTCGGTCGCGATCAGCGGTGCGCAGAGGGCGAGCTGGAAATCATGGAGCCAGGAGAGGGACGGAAAGCTGCCCTCCGAAATGACCTGGCTTTCGGACGCGACTCTCTGACAGACATCTCGGAATTTGCGCCAGTCTTCCTGATCGAAAACCGCCAGCTCCGGCATGCCATGCAGCAGGGGCCACAGATAGCGAGAGGAGAAGCGCTCGTGTCCTTCGAGTAGCGCTGCGGGAATCCTGGCATTGTGATATTCGAAACCGCTCTCGGTCGGAGAGAAGTCCAGATAATGGTCACTACAGGTGGTGGCGGATTTGTCGCTTGCCCTGTTCACCGACAACCAGTGGACTTTCGTGCCGATCCTGTGGGCCAGGGGAGCCAGGCTCGAGGCCACTCCGCCGCTGTCCCCGTGACCGCTGTAAGAGACCACTTTCAGGGTGGGAAGGTGGATCTCCTCGTCAAGGGCGGGCGCGCAGGTGGACGGCGGCGCATATACTGATGGAGGGAATAGAGTTTGCATTTGTCGAGAATCTCGAGTCTTGTTTTGCGAATATGCAGAAACTGTAGCTATCGGGCCGTAATCTCAGCCGACATCTTCGATGATGGTTTTTTATATACGATTATCAAAAAATGTAATGTATATCCGTCGAGTAATCAAGCAATAAGACTACTCATTAATGAGAACTTAGGGTCCCCTGTCACAGGCTGGCGCCACGTCCTGAAAGCGGCTTCCCGACTGGGTTTTAAGGTCTCAGTCCAGGAGTCCGGGAAGAGCTTCGATCTCCAGCCGTCCGCTCTTCACATCTACAAGGGGAACGATTTCCTTGACGAAAGGGACAAGCACTTTTTTGTTACTGTCACTGAGGAGAATCTCCAGAAAATCACCGCGCTCTCCATAGACCTCGCAGACGGTTCCGATATGCTCTCCGCTGCTGGTGTAGGCTTTCAGCCCGATAAGATCGTCCACCCACCATTCGTCCGAATCCAGCGGCGCCAGGCAGGATGCCTGACAGTAGAGTCTGGCTCCTTTGAGCTTTTCGGCGGCGGTCCGGTCCGGATATCCGTCCAGGACCATAATGAGAATCCTCCTGTCCAGAGCGATCGCTGTCACTCCGACAAGCTGGCGCGGTTTTCCCGAAGTCTCGATCTCGACCTGCTCGATCGGTAACAGCAGGCTGGGGTTGTTTGTCCCGGGGCGGATCTTGATCTCGCCACGCAGACCACGGAATCCCACGACCTCGCCGATCAGGAAGTCGAAGGGCTCGCCCCCGGTGGTAGCATTAGTGGTGCGTTTTTTCTGTCCGCCGGTCATCTTGATGTGGTGTTGCTGGTAGTGCCTTCTTTCCAGCGCTTGAAGAGAGCGTTGTCGAAATGAAGTTGATCGAGGACGCGACCGACTACGAAGTCCACCTGATCCTGTATGGTCTTGGGGCGATGATAATAGCCGGGACTGGCGCAGGCAACAGTGGCGCCGGCCTCCGAGAGGCTGAGCATATTCTTGAGTTGAATATGACCGAAAGGCATCTCCCGTACTACGACAACCAGGGGGCGCTTTTCTTTCAGACAGACCGCTGCCGCTCTGTGGATGAGGTTCTCGGTGAGACCATTGGCCAGGGCACCGAGGGTGCCGAGACTGCAGGGTATCACCGCCATGCCTTTCGTGCGGAAGGAACCGCTGGCCACGGGTGCCGCATAGTCACGCAGGTCGTGCAGCCTGAGCGGAGCATCCTCTGGTAGTTTCAGATGGCTGAGCAACTCCTTTCTCATCTCTTTGCCGAAAACAAGATCATGCTCTTCCTGCATGACTCTAAGAGCGGCATTGGAAACCAGGAGCTCGGTAGGCTGCCCGGTGCTCAGCAAGAATTGCAAGGTCCTGAGCCCGTAGCAGGCGCCGCTGGCGCCGGTTATGGCAATAACTACAGGCAGATCATTCATCGCTAGAAGTCGTCTCCTCCCTCGGGCTGTCCCTGTTGCTCTTGCTGATCTTGATTCTGGTCCTGGTTTTGATTCCGATCTTTCGATTTGCCGGCGCTGAAGTCGGCAGAAGTGTCCTGCATAGGATCCGGCTCGTTCAGAAATGCGCCGTCTTTCTTGGGACTGCGCAGGAAGACCGGAAGATGCGCTTCCGGATCCGGAGCCTGCCGCAGGGCCGGTCTCTTGTGCTTGTTCTTGCTCGAGCCCGTCGACCGGCCCGATTCGGATTGAGAGCCGGATTGAGAGTCTTCTCCGGAGGCGGGTTGAAAGCGCCGAAAATTCTTGAGGTCGCCCCCTTCACCGTTCATGGAAGGCGCCCCGGAGCCGACATCGATACTCATCCTGCCAGCCGATGGTGCGACTGCCACTTTGAAGGGAGCGTCGATGCGGACGGTCAGGGGAGAGCCTCCGTAAATGTAGATCTCCCTTCCTTTCTGGACCATGGAGCGGATCACCTGGCTACCATGTTGATGCTTATTGGTGCTGCTGCCCAGAATCGGATCTTTGAAGAACTGCCGGCGGTCCACAACCTGGGGTCCCTTGCCGTGCTGGTTTTTCTTGCCCATGGTCGGGTGCACCGCGTCGAAGCTGGATTGACTCCCGGCGTAGCCCAGATTGGGCTCGTTGATCTCGTCGTTGGGACGGTCCACGCCTCTGCCGGAGGCGATGAACTCGCCGGCTATGGTGGCGATGAGCGGACGAGAGACACCGTCGGGGGTCTGCAACATGGAGAGCGAGGTGCGCAGCTTGCCGTTGGGTTTGGGCATTCCTTTGTGACGTGGCTGCTTCCCTGAGGGAATCGCTTCCACGACCTCGCCGATGATTCGAGAGCCGACCGGGATCACCACGTCGGTGCCGTTGGCCAGGACCGGTGATGTGATCTCGATGGTGAAGTGCTCGCCCTGCTTGCTCTTGGC
>JAGQHH010000508.1 GCA_020431945.1 Cyanobacteria bacterium HKST-UBA02
GCCACCAGCAAGGTCGTACATTTGAAAGTTTGCAGGACGAGAAAAACCAGGGCGAGGTAGACCATGACACCGCCCACCTCCACGAGCTCGTGGATGATTTTCTGCTTCATGTTTTTCATCTCGTGAGTCTCCGGAGGGCTGACCTGAAAAGGCGATCAGCCCTGTTTCGGAGGCGCAGCTCTTTGCCCTGCACCATATATGATGCGTCGAAGCGGGCGATCTCCTGGACTTGCTCCGCCGTAAGGACGCGCTCTTTTTCCAGATAACGGGCGAAGAGCCTGCCGTCCAGAAGGGCGCCGGTTACCGGCGCGCCCCGTTTGCGGCAGTAGGCTTCGAACCTCTCATGGGAATTCGAATCGGCAAAAAGAGCGGGCCAGGTCCTGGCCGCCGCCCGCGATCTTTTGCGAGCCAGAGTTTGCCGGGCCGCATCGATAGCGGAATCATCGAAACCTTTCGGAGTCTCCTCGCCTTTCAAAAGCGCCCTGACCAGGCGTGCCTGTTTCTCTTTGATGATTTGTTCTTTGTTCTCAAGCACAGGCGTATACTCTCGCGAGAGCCTCCTCTATACTGTCCAGCTCGGCAAAGAGCTCTTTCTGGACGGGGAAGCAATCGTCTCTTTCGAGCATTGCCGGAACTCCGGGAAGGCGCAGGGCGATGTCTGAGACCAGCTGGAGAACCGCCCCCGGCAGAGGGTGGGCATGGGTATCGTGATAGAGACCCTTTTTCATGGTGCCGCCCGCCACATGCATATAAGCAATCTTCGAGGAAGGAAGCCTCTCTACGTATTCGATCGGATCGAATCGATGATTGAGGGCATTGGCATAGAGATTGGAGACATCGAGAAGGAGCAGGGCGTCTGTCTCCCGGGTCAGTCTCGTGAGGAATTCGGGCTCGTCCATGGAGTTGTCGGGCCATTCGAAAAGGGAGGCGATATTCTCCAGGACCAGGGGGCGAGAAAGCCTCGAGGCTGCATAGTTGATGTTTCTTACCAGTAGAGCGAGCATGGCTTCGGTTCTTTCTACCGGAAGCAGATGGTGAGTCTCGAGACCGGCAGCGCGAACGAAGGCGATATGTTCGCTTATTAGGATGGCGTCATAGACCTCGGCCAGGCGATCGAGGTTCGCCAGGCGGTTATCGTCAGGCAGTCCGGCGCTCCCCAGGGAAAGGGAGACTCCATGGATCGCTACTTCGACTCCCTTTCTCTTGAGGGCGGCAATCTCTTCCCGTGGTTTTTCATCCAGACGATGATTCTCCGCCAGGAGCTCGATGAAGCCCAGGTCGTCACGACGCTCCAGGTGCATGGCCAGCTCCGGACGCCAGCCGGCGCCGGGCCCGCGCAAAGTGGTGGCGGGATCTTTTCTCAACCGCCGCACCCACCGCAACCGCCTCCGCAACCGCCTCCGCAGCCGCTTCCACAACTGCTGCAACTGCTGCAGCCGCTGCTTCCGCAGCTGGACCTGACCGGAGGTTGGAAGAATTGCCCGGCTCCAAGAGAGGATCCGACCAGCACCGGCATGCCGAAGAGGGCCACGGCAAGGGCTGCGTCGGCTCCGGTGAGGGTCTGGCTTGCCGAATAGCAGGTAGTGCGCAGACCGACATTTCGTTTTTTCGCTTCTTCCAGTACCCTGTCTCCGAAATGACTGCGGATCAGTTTTTTCGTGGAGGCATGCCAGGCGAAGACCAGGGATATGACACAGAGCAGAACGAGAAAAGTCACAGGCTTGCCCCGGGATGCTCCGATCATGATTTTGGGCAGGCCCAGAAAAACAGGCGGTGAAAGCAAAAGCAGAATAGTGGCGGCTTTGATCAGGGCAAATCGCTCGACGCTGAGCAAAAGACCAAGACTATTGAGGCGCCGTCTCAACTTCTCCAGGGGGACATTGAAACGGTTTCGATAAGAGCGCAGGTCGGACCAGGAAGAGGCATTGGCAAGGGAAAGGATCTTGTTGTCCAGCTCCAGGGCATTTTCGTCCGCCTCGTTGTCCGGCAATTCGTCTATGTCCATATCCCGGTTTACCGAGGCGGTGATGGTAGAGCCGCTTGTATTGATGGTCAGAAACTGGCGATGAATCAGGCTCGCTACGGCTGCTTTCAGGGCGCCCTCGTCGCCTTCGGCGAGATAACCGACTTCGTAGGGATGCAGGTCTGCCGGGATATTCGCCCTGGTATCCGGTGGTCTCAGGATCTCGTTCAGCACCAGGGTCACTATCCAGGCAGCGAAAGCCGCTCCGCAGTAGAGAGCGAGGAACATCGGTCCGGGAAGATCGTAGATGTTCATTCTTTTCTTGCGGGATCGAGACCGTCGACTACGCTGACGGCCCGGTCTACCGATTGCATGAATCGAGCATAGAGATCCCGGGCAGGGATCGCGCATTTGCCGTCATGACGCATGGCCGCCGCCATGGCCAGAGCTTCGCTGTCCAGCTCGAAAGCGCTGCTGGCTGCAGAGAATGCAGAAGCAGTGCTGTTGTCCTGCGGCTCGGTTTTGCCGGTCAACCTGAGAAGGGTCCGGAGAAGTACTGCCAGGGGGGCAGCCGCTTCAGTGAGAATGCGAGCTACCATGACCCCGTCGCTGGCTGCGGCGATATAGCGTTTGCGCAGTCTCAGGCTGAGATTGCGCAATTCTTGCTCGAGACGCAGTCTGAGATGCTCCGGCTTTACTTCTATAGAGCCGAAATGATCCTCGCCGAAGAGCACCAGGTGGAATTCCTTGATGTGGAGGAATTTCACCGGAAAGGCGTCGGCGGATGTCTTTACCTCCCCCGGGGTCAGGATCATCGTATCGATTCCGATATTGCGCCAGGCGCTCTTGAGCACCGGGGAGAGATCGTCGAGCCTGGGACCGGAGGCGTCTTTGAGCAGGATGATGAGATTGATGTCGCTCTTGCCTTCGGTATAGCTTCCCCGGGCCACGCCTCCGTAGACGACTACACCGTCGAGGTTGTCTCCGGCCACCCGCTTCAGGTCTTCCACCAGGTGGGCCAGGGACTGCTTGACGGTATCGGGCAGGGTAAGACGCTCCAGTGTCTCTTTCGTATTCATATCACCTTTCTCACCACGCTCAGGCCAGGATGGCTTCGAGCTTCTCTTGAATGGGAAGACCGGCAACCATCACTCCATCTTTCTCGAGATAGACGTCTATTTCGCTGCGCACCCCGAATTCGGGCAAGTAAATCCCGGGCTCGATGGAAAAGCCTGTGCAGGCAAGAAGAGCACGCTCGTCTCTGGTCTCGAGATTGTCTATATTAGCGCCGTTGCCGTGCACTTCTTCACCGATGGAATGACCGGTGCGGTGCACGAAATACTCGCCATAGCCCCGGTCTACGATATGCCGGCGGCAAACGTCGTC
The DNA here is from genome assembly GCA_020431945.1 of Cyanobacteria bacterium HKST-UBA02. The sequence continues at coordinate 3,350 of JAGQHH010000508.1, forward strand.
CACCTGATAGCCGTGGATAGTCTTACCCTCGGCAGCGGCCTTGCGGACATAGTCGAGAGCAGTGTCGCGAGCGTCCCGGACGATCTCGAAGATCTCGTTGTGACGGTCCGGTACGGATTCACCGACGAAACAGGTCCAGGTAATATCGCCGTATACCGAGCCCGGGACATTCTTCTGCTTGGCCCAGAGATCGATGAGCAGAAAGTCGTCTTTCCTGATCTCTTTGTGGACGTCCAGGCTCGGCTGGTAATGAGGATTGCCGCTGTTCTCGTTGACGGCGACGATAGGGGGCGAATAAGTGGTCATCTCGTACAGGTCGAACTTACCCAGGATGAATTGCTGCAGGTCGTATTCGGTGAGACGGCCGCCGCCTTTCAGGGTGTCGCGCACATGACCGAAAGCGTCGTCCACTATGGAGCGGAGTTTGTCCACTGCATAGATATGGCTTTCGAGCTGCCTGTCGCTCCAGGTGGCCTCGAAATTCTGCACCAGATCCGCCGAGCTCACCACCTCCACCCCCAGAGAGCGGACAAGCTCGATGGTGCCGGCATCTACCCTGGCTACATAAGGAATGGCATTGCGGGGGCTGTACTGCATGGCGACGGTTTTGCTTCCGCCAAGAAGCTCGCCGAGCTTTTTCTCCATGCCACTCCAGCCTACATAAATGAGCTTGTTGCCGGGAAGGGAATCGAGAGAGCCCGACTCGATACGATGGACGAGCTTGCCGGGCTCGCCTTCCGCCGGGATGAAATAGAACCAGCGGCGCGAGAACATATGAGTCTCGGTGAGCTCCAGAGTGCTCAGGGCGATGGGATCGTTATTCTCGAAGAAGTAGAAGAGCCAGCCGTCGAGCCCCCGTTTCTTCAGCTCAGCTTGAATTTTGGCGATTTTCATAGCAGTATCGAATATGGTGCTCAAACTGTCTCTGGATGCTGTTGCATGACCTGATCGAGAAGCTTGATGAACTCGTTGCG
>JAGQHH010000509.1 GCA_020431945.1 Cyanobacteria bacterium HKST-UBA02
CGCCCAGGCGAACCAGAGAAGCGATTCGTAGAGATTGGACAGGGGAAAGCGGGCGGCTTCCACCCCTCTCAATATGATCGCTATGGTGAGCGCCGCAAAGCCCACCACCATGGTCCAGCCGCCTATGCTGTTGAGCTTGCCCCGCAGTCCCGAAAAGCCATTGGCGGCAACGAACACCCAGAAGGACATCACCGATGATAGTCCCGCTGTATTGGTCAGTACTATCTGGACATCAGACATCGTTCGGCTCCCCGGCGGCGGCTCCTATGAGCTGCTCTCCGCCTTTTTCATGCTCCCCTTGCCGCCCTTCGGGAAAGTCTCGCCCGAGCATGGACAGGAGCATTCTCTCGAATCCCACTCTCGCTTTCTGGGACCTTCCCCCAATATATAGAATTGTCGCGTCCTGATTCTTTAAGTCGCTCTCGTTCTTCGCGATCTCGCTCTTTCCGATCTCAGCCTGCGCCCACACATGCCTGTAAGGGATCATGGCCAGGAGAACACCCACGATTATGAAAGCGAAAGCCCCGTAGACTACCGGTATGCCCGGGTCGGACTTATACTGCAGCCCGGTAAGGGGAACCACTCGCTCGAAAGAAAGCTTGACACCGCCCAGATCCACAGACTCTCCCGGTTTGATCTCGGCCAGGCGCTTGGGTGCGTCCCATTCGGTGCGTTTGGCGAAAAGACGCAGGGGGCTCGATTGATCCATAACACTGAAAATCAGCACCGAATCGGGATCCAGTGGCAGGAAAGAAGCATAGCGCTTGCCCATGGGCTCGAGCTCGAGCTCTTTCTTGACTCCGTTGAAGCCAATCTCGACGCCGGCAAGACCCCAGGACGCCTGATAGATGTCCACACCGTCATAGCTGAGAGGGTTGTTCACCGAGATCTGCCCGGTCTTGAGGACTTTGCCCTTTTCGTCCAGGACAGCCAGATCCGAATACCACTGCTTGGGCTCACCTGTAGGGTAGTTCTCGCGCCTGGTGCCGAGCACTTTCACTTTCCATTCGGGCAGATGACCGATCCATAGCTTGCTGTGCTCCGAGCCGGCAAAGCTCATCGAATCGCCGAGCTTGACCGGAGCGAACCCGCTGAACCCGGTCCAGGAAGTAATGGTCACTCCACCCAGGAGAGTGAGAAGCCCTATATGAGTGATGGTGGCAGCCAGTCTTCCGACTTTGCCATACTCGGCCACCAGCCTGTCTTCCCGTCGATCGACCTTGAATCCCCGCTTTTTCAGCGACACGGCGATGCTCTCCATGGTCGCCGAGACTGTTCTCTCCGCCGGCAGGGACAGGGTCCTGTTGAAAGGAAGCCGCTTTATCTCCTTGCCGGAGAGCACCGGCATCGGCGTCTTGAGAGAGCGAATCTTGGGAAAGACTCGCTGAAAACTGCATGCCACCATATTCAGTGTGAGCATGGCGATCAAGAAGAGAAACCAGGGCGTGTGAAAGATGTCACTCACCCCGAGCTGGATCAATACGGGAGCGGCCTGGTCGCCGAATGCCTCGAAGACCTTCTCGCGACCGACCTGAGACTCCTGGGGACACCAGGCGCCTATGAGAATCGTCAGACCGATGAAAAAGAGACAGAGGACTGTGAGCTTCACCGAAGCCACGAAACTGACGGTGGCGGTATTCGAGCTGCTGTTTCGGCTCTGTTCTCCGGTCATCAGTTGCTACCACCGGCAAGAACGAGCTGGAGACGATCCTCGAAAAGACGCTCGGCCTCGGGGAAATTGCGCCTCAAAATGGCGCTTTCGATCTCCTGGCTCTGGGAAAGCTCTTTCAGGCAGGAAGAGAGCCGGTTCTGATCCTCGGCCCGCATCGGTCTGGGAAGGGAGGTGAGCCTTCCCCTGACAAATTCGAGGTAGAGAAAATAACCGTCCATATCGTCCATGGTATCGGCTTCGATTCGCTCGAGCAAAGCTCGGGCCAGGGCGTCGGAAAGCCCGTCGGTGGAGACCGCTATTTTGAGATGCCCCCGTCTCATGCTGCAGGGCACTTCGAAATCACCGCCGTGATCCGGCTCGGTTACGAGAATACCACCGACCCGGCAGGTCTCGACGAGTTGTCGGCGCTCGGCACTGTCCCTGCTGTAAGCGAAAACCAGGAAATAGTCCTTCAGAGCCCCGGCAGCTATGAGGTCCGCCAGAGATTGCTTCAAGATAGTGAGACGATGGCAGTGAGTGGAGGCGAGCTCGCGCAACTCGGCAAGGGGGCTGCGTGCTAACACATCCAGGAAGGCTCCGGCTTCGAGCAGGCGCCGGCACTCGCGCAAAGCGAGCTCGCCGCCTCCGGACATTAGGACTCGCCGGTCCCGCAGGTCGATTCCGATAGGGTAATAGAAACTCACTATCGGGTCCTGGTCATCACATAATCGGCCAGCTCTGAGAGCGCCTCTCGGTAAGGAGTGTCAGGCAACACTTCCAGACAGGCCTTGGCTCTGGAAGTATAACTCGCTGCCAGCTCCACCGTAGCTTCGACACCGCCGGCACTGACTATCAGCTCCAGGGCTTCCGCCACCCCCTCTTCGGTGGTGACGGTCCGCTCACGAATGAGCTTGCGCAGACGATCGGCCTTCTCGCCGCCCTTTTCCAGGACAAAGAGGCTGGGAGCAGTGATCACACCGTTTTTCAGATCGCTTCCCACTGCTTTTCCGGTCTCTTTCTCTGAAGCAGTGATATCGAGCAGATCGTCGACGATCTGGAAACAGATGCCGAGATTGACTCCGTAGTCTTTGAGCGACTGTACGGTGTGATTGTCACAGCCATTCAGGATGGCGCCGCTGTGGCTGCCGGCGGAGATCAGGGAAGCCGTCTTGCTAACGGATTTTGACGTATAGCTGTCCCAGTCGATATCGGTGGAAAACTGCATACGCATCTGTTTGATCTCGCCGGCACAGAGATCCCCCAGGACCTGCCCGTAAATGCCGACGATCACCGGATTCATGATCCGGGCCAGACAGATGGACGCCTGGGCGAAGAGGAGGTCTCCCATGAGTACCGCCAGACGGTCGTTCCACGTCTTATTGATGGTCTCCTGACCGCGTCTCACCGAAGCCTTGTCGATAACATCGTCATGAACCAGGCTGGCTGTATGGATAAGCTCGGTGAGCACGGCCAGAATGATATGCAGGCGAGAGAGCTCGCCTTCCCTGGCTGTGGCCCGGGACGAAAGAAGTACGATGAGAGGGCGGATACGCTTGCCGCCGGAAGTGAAAATCTGCTTGAGGAGCTGCTCGACGAAAGGATTGTCGTCGATGAGATTGGTCTTCAGCCAGTCTTCGACCAGCCGCATCTCCTCGTCCACGAGAGCGATAATTCTGGACAGATCAGGAGGGCTCTCTCCCTTAGTGAATTCGGTGACTGGACTCGCTGCTGACTTCATGGGCCCCGTAGTATTTCGGTTGTCAAAAGAGACTGTTTAGCTTTTCATATAAGACCATTTACCGTCAACGTTACGACTCTAAGATCGAGCCAAATATTCATAACATTTATGTTTTGGTCAAAAAGGCGGTTGGCAAGAACATGCTGGGTTAAAGAAGGTTGATAATATACTTCTGTAGCCTATTCGCCGCGGAGGCAACCGTGTTCCAGGAACTCAAACGACAGCTGCTCTCGGGCCAGACGACTTTTACCAAGGCTCTGCCTGACGCCCTTCCGGCTCTGCGAGGCAAGATTACCGACGAGAAGCTTATCTGGCTATCCAGCGAGCTTCAAGGCTATCAGGACGGTCTCAGCTTCTACCAGACCACCAGCCACGAACTGCCGCCTTACCGGGTAGTGCCCGGCTCCCTGCAAGCCTATTATGAAGACGGCACCATGGAGCCTCTCAACCATCCTTACGCCAACCGCCCTCAGCACTTTCTCAGCGCCCCCATCTCCTGGATCGAAGAGTTCTCGACTTTCTCCGGGGACGTCTCCATCGTCGAGCTTCCCGAGCTGAGCCATTTCATGGCCGCCCAGCGGGCCGGCGTCGTGGTCGTTACCCCCAAGTCCGAGCTCAAGCGGATCATCGCTACATTCCGCAACGAGTTCATCAAGCTTCTCGATCAGGTCATGCAACAGCATCCAGAGACAGTTTGAGCACCATATTCGATACTGCTATGAAAATCGCCAAAATTCAAGCTGAGCTGAAGAAACGGGGGCTCGACGGCTGGCTCTTCTACTTCTTCA
>JAGQHH010000510.1 GCA_020431945.1 Cyanobacteria bacterium HKST-UBA02
GAACCCAGGCGCCCTGCCACTGCCGATCGGCCATTTTACGCGCGAATCGACCCTTTCTATGTAAAAGAGCTGACCGCCCTGAAAAAAGAAGACTTGAAGAAGTCAGAACCGGAAAAAGCACCGGCGCCTGTTTCTAAATAACCTCACTACCATATTTAGTGGCAGCTCCGGCCTGATTACAAATCAGGAAACATCTGTCCGAGATCTTTCTGGTCGGGGTATCTACTAAGTACAGGAGAACTTGAATCTTCATATGACCACAGCAAGGGAAAACCAGAACGAATCCCTCACCACCCAGGAAATCTACAAAAAACCCAGGATCCTGATCACGGACCGGGACAAAGATTTCCTCGAATGGATAGGCGCCCAGGCGCGCAACCTGCTGTGTGATTTCGTGGTCAGCGAAGACATCTCAGGAGCCCTTCTCGAAGCCTCGAGCCGCAGGTTCGATGCCCTGATCATTTCGGTCTACAAAGAAAACGCCGGCAAGGTGAGAGCCTTTGCCGAGGAAATCAGACGGATTCCCGCCAACAAGAATATCCCCATCGCTTTCATCCTGGACGACGGTCTGGAAAGCCAGGCAGAGACCGGTATCGCTGGAGCCCTGGAGCTGAAGAAACCCATCTCGGCAGAAAAGCTGGCATCCACCATATCGGTTTTGATGTCGGACAGCTTCGAGCATTTTCGCGCCCTTGTCGTTTCGGAATCACCGCAGGCGACCGCACGCCTGGCTCATATCCTGGAGCAGGCAGGCATCCAGTCCAAGTTCGTCCTGCGCCCGCAGCGAACCATCGAGTTTCTCTATGACTTCGAGCCCGATGTTCTGCTCATCGATACCGAGCTCTTCGGCGTAACCGCCTCGGACCTCTCTACCTCCCTGCGCAACTCTTCACGCTGGGACCATATGGCTATCCTGCTCTTCAGCTCCCGGGGCAAGACCTGCTCCAGCGAGACCCTGGCCCTCTGCCGCGCCGATGGCTCGGTGGATCTATCGAGAGCCAACAGCGAGATTGCCGAGAAGACCAGGACGATAAGCAAGCAGGTCCGCTCCTCCTACGAATCGGGGGGACGGGACTTCCTCACTGGTCTGAGCCTGCGAGACCGGCTCTACAAAAAATTCATTCCCCAGCTCGACTCCCCGGACGTTGTCACCACCAATCTCTCCCTGGCCTGGCTCGATATAAACAAACTCAAGACAATCAACGAGAACTTCGGTCACACCACCGGCGACCGGATTCTCGTTACGCTCAGCGCATTTCTTTTGCAAAGGCTCAATGACAGCTCCTGCCTGGTCTGCCGCTGGGGCGGCGACGAGCTGGTGGTGGCGGTCAAAGCCCTGCCCGAAGAGGCCTCGGCCCTTATCGAGAACGCCGTCCTGGACTTCACTCTGATCAATATCCCACCCATGGACAAGCCGGTCAGGATCAACGCCGGGATCGCCCACTATCCGAAAGACGGAAAAACCGTGGACGAGCTGCTTTCAGTGGCTGACTGGCGTCTCCACAATGCGAAAAGAGATGCCCGACCGGTCTGCTCTTCATGAGGCTAGTGCAGCTAGCGCCCCCGGGGTTTTCAACAATTTGTAAGCCCCGCTCCGGGCAATAGTTAGCGCCGACCTCGCTATGCCTTGACAGACCTTGATCTTGAGCTAGCTTTACCACTCATGATTTATACACCTTGAAAACCTTTAATACCTGGTCAAAGAGCTTTTTGTTATTGAGAGACATCTTTTCTCCCTTTTCCCGGTTCAAGTTTCAACTCCACTGATCTAAGCGCTGCCAGCCATAGGGTATTGTCGGACAAGCATGAGGCTTGTTGCGGGACAGCGTGAGAATCGGGAACCGGCAAGCAGTCGGACAGGAAGAAAAGCATGCAAGGCGCAGGAAATCGCGAGCGGCACGAGGTCGTTCGTAGAGCCTGCTGAACGACACGGACCTTCGTTGGAGTAATAACACGGGCGACATAACTCGAGTCGCCCCGGACAACGGTCCGTCTTGGTGCGGTAAGTCCGCTTACCGTAGATCAGGAGGCAAATCTCAACCCCGAGTTAGAAAGGTATCCACATGTGGATCGCACTGGGGACCTTGATCGGTCTCATCGTCATCGTCGCTGTCGCGCGGGGGGCATACAATTTTGCCCGGCCGCTGATGGACATCAAACTGTCGGCAGATCCGACAGACCGCCTGGCCATGGAGGCTGAGAGGCGTGAATGGGAGCTCGCCGTCGCCGAAGAGCTCTATCCCGAACCGCAAACCCTCAACCAGTTGCACGAAGAAGCCCTGCAAGCCAGGGAACGTGCAAACCAGGGAACAGCACGGCAGCCCGTGCGTGAGCCGAAGACCGCCACCCAGCCCCAGCGAGCTCGTCAGAGCTAGCAGCCGGTTGGAAGCGGACAGCAACATCGCTGAGTTTTCTTTCTGTCGCGAGACTTAAGGGGGTAACGCCTCTTTGGGTCTATCGACACGTTTACTTCGGGCGCGGATCAGCGCTTCATTCCGCACGATCCGCGCCCTACACTGAGGCAAGTCAATGAAACAAGCAAAAAGAATCGCGCTCTATGCCCTGTCGGCTCTGGCAGTGGTGCTGGCGCTCAATCTCTTCCACCCGTCAGGCACCGTGGTCGGCGTCTCATTTTGATCTATGTTTTACTATTTGCTATAGTGTTTTTGGAACCACATGCCTGTGAGGACAAACTTTTCGGAAAAAACATGTCCTCATAAAATCTCGAAAAATGCCTCTGAGGTCAATTTTTCCAGGAAAAACTTGTCCTGACAGTCATTTGAGCTTACAGGCCGGAGTCTCAGGCTCCGCCGGACCGGATCTAGTCGAGATCCTTCTCCGCCGAAGCTGCCGGTGCTTCTACCGGCGCTTCTGTGCCGTTCCCATTCCCCTCACCCTCTGCGCCGGCAGAATGAGAGCCTGCGGCACCGGTCTGGCTCGCTCCAGCCAGATTCGAGCCTGGTGTCGCGGGTCTGGCAGGACGCCGGACCAGATTGAGCAAGAGCACTACCGAATAGAGCCCGATGCCGATCCATCCCAGAGCCCGGATGCCCAGAGCCATGGAGAGATATTCGAGACAGACGCCGAAAAGACCACCGATGAGATTGAAAGCCAGAGCGTTGCTGGGGCTCTTAGTAGCTTTGAACAGCAGCGCGAAAACCGTGGAAGCGAAGACCAGAGGGAAGAGGAAGAGCACCGTGCCCACCAGACCGCCGGCCACCGGACCCATACTGCTGAAACTGGCTGAGCTCACGAAAGTGGTGAGAAGCAGGGCGAGGAGCACCCCGGCAAGCATCAGATAGACATGCTTATGCTCGATCTTGCTGGCCACCCAGTTGGCGATCAGGATCACGATCATGACACCGGATATGATGACACTGTTGACGATCCAGGTAGATCCATAGATCAGCGAGAGATCAGCCATGGCGCGCACTTCAAGGAGCATGAATGCTGCTCCCAGCGTGAACATCTGCCAGTTGAGAATGTCTTTGCCGCCGCTCACGAATTCCATGCTCACCGGAATGACGCTGATCAGCAACACAGCGAGAATGGGCAGGATATAGAGACCGGGAACCTCGCGCCGGGGCAGGAAGAGGAAAGGCCAGTCGTCGGTGGCGACATTAACCGTCTCGTCTATCTCCACCGGCTTCGTATGCTTGGCGGCGAGCACCGGGGGCAGGTTGTCCATGGAAGGCATGCCCGGTCCGGCGAGCAGGAAGCCCCAGCTCTGCTCGCCGTCCTCGCGGAAGCCCAGAGGAGTCTTACCAGTGGCCTTCGCCAGGGCACGGGCGTGCCGCTTCCAGAGCCAGTCGGCAGGAATGACGAAACTGACCGATATGATACCATCCCTGGTGAGAAGCCTGGTCGCCTGGTCCAGAGACTCCTGAGTGAAAACATAGTTGTCCATGCGCAGAGAAGAGAGAGACGAGAAAGCAGCATGGGAATCGAGGGCAGCGAATACGATGATGTCGTATTTCTTCTTGCAGTTCTTCAGGTAATTCCGGGCATCGGTGACATACAAGTTCACCTTGTCCGATGAATAGGGCTTCTCTGGATGAAGCTCGCGACCGAGCCGGGCGATCACCGGATCGATCTCCACCGCGTCGACATGACCGGCGCCGTTTCGCAGCGCCGCCGCCACGTCCGAGCCGCTGCCGCTGCCGAGGACAAGCACTTCCTGACCGGGCTTGCTCATGGCCTTGAAAGGCACCGCCACCTCGAGAAGCATTGCCTCAGCCACCGGAGGTGGGAACTTCTCGAGGTTTTTCGGAGTACAGTCCACGATGGACTGGAAAGAGTCGTAATTGATATAGATGTTGTAGCCCAGGGGGCTTCCCTTGAACTCACCGGCGGGAACCGTCTGCCGGGCAACATCTATCCGATAGTAAGGCGACCACTCGGTGCGCACATACTCGTCGCCATAGGTGAAATGAGTGATATAAGGGCCCAGCCAGACGCCATAGAGCACTCCCACAAGAGCCAGTCCGGAAGCCGGTGCACGCAGGCCGACAGCAAAGAAGAGCAGGGCGGCGCAAACCATCCAGTAAGCCGGAGAAAGGCTCAGGAAGCAGAGAAGGGAGAAAAGCAGGGTGCCGAGAAGACTGCCGAGAACATTCACCGAATAACCCCGGAGCGGGCTCAGCTGCTCGAAGAGCTTGCCCATCTTCTGCCCGAACCCCACGAAGATCGAGGTGGAAAGGATGAACACCGAGACCATGATGGCCAGGCTCCGGAAAGTGCCGCCCAGGTCAGAGCCGGCTTTCCCCTGCAATCCGAAGAGCATGAAGTCCGCCGGATTCACGAATGTTAGATAGGTGATTCCCAGCTTGAAAGCACAGATGAGCAGACCGAGCAGGAGCATGAGCCCGTAGCCGGACCAGCGATAGAGGCTCCACTTCCGGTTCGACCAGATGAATCCCAGACCGAGCCCTAAAAAAGCCGACATCAGGGGCAGGTTCTTGAAATAAGCGAAAACTCTTATCTCGGTGGACAGCCAGCGGATCACGAGAAGCTCGCAGAAAAGCGCCAGGAGACTGATGAGGAGCAGCTCCTTCTGAATGGCGAAGATTGCTTTTTTGTCCTGGGGGTTATCTGCCAAGATTCGAGATTCCGGAGGCCATACTCTCAGGCCCGTCAAAAACAGGCCAGTCCCCCTATCTAATCCACGCTAGAGAGCAATCGAAACCCGAGATTATCAGCAGAACCGTCAGTGCTTCTGCATCTTCTGCTGGACGATGGAGACGATATGACCGTTCTTGTCGGTCATCGCCACCTGACCGTTGGGCAGGATCTCGGTGATGAATCCGGCAGCCGGACCGGCGGTGTTCAAGAACTTGTGAGTCCCGTCATTCTCGACTGTGAGCGAGCCGGGAACCGTGGACTTCTCGTAGCCTTTCTGCGCGACCCAGCCGGAGCCGTCTTGATTGGGGCGGCTCACCGAAACGATATGACCTCGGGAGTCGCGATCGATAACGAGATTGGGCTTGCCATCGGCAGTATAGCCATAGTCACGGGTCGATCCATCCGGCATGGTCACCTTGGTAGGCTTGTCGTGCCCGTTCACCTTGTCATACTCGACCTTAGAGCCGTCGGCGTTGGTCTGGGTCCGCTGATGCTTGCCGTCCCGGGCTATGGCATCCTTGACCCCGGGAAGGTCTTCCATCTTCACTTTCTGACCGTCCGGTGCGACTTCGCTCAGAGTGAAATCCTGGTTGCTGGCCTTGTCGTGAAATTTCCATGTCTCGCGCCCGTTGGGCTCGACTCTGCGGGAAGCGTTGGGATTGTTAGTGGGAGTGAATTTCATGACGAAACCGCGCTCCAGCTCGATCTTGCCGTCGATGGCCGCTCCGGCAGGCTGGCCGGCTTCGTTATAACCCTGCCAGTGAGTGCCATTACGCTTGAAAGTCGTAGTGGTCTTGCCATGCTCGTCGAAATTGCGCACCTCATTGATCGTGAAACCTTTGGGCTTGCCGTCGGCGGTGAATTCTTTCTTGCCTTTGAACTCCATGCCGTCTCCGTCAGGCTGATTCACCTTCACCGAAGTAGAGCCATCGCTGTTGTCCCACATCTCGACGGTGGAGCCGTCTCTGTTCTCGACTTTCTGATAGTTCTTGCGGGGATCCTGATGGTCATTGCCTTCCCGCTGATCCGTCGAGGCATCGCCGGGAGCCGGTGTGCCGTCGCGACCCTGATTGACCGGCACGTCAGTAAGCGCCATGGACTGGAGATCGGTGCCGGCGGCAGCCAGTTTGACTTCATTGGCAGCCTTGTAGGTCTCGTTCCCGGACCGGTCGCTGATGGCCAGGTCTGGATTTCCCTGCCCCTGTCCAGTAGCGGCAGGCTGGTCGACATTGTGATCAGACGGAGTAAATGCCATGATTCATCACCCTCGGGGAAGGACGGTCTGAGCTCTTGCGAGCGGCAAGCACAGGTTTAGTAAGTTTTCCTGATAAGCGAGTAGACCGATTCTGTCTTAATTATTCCCCGGGGTCACTGGGGAAAATACGTAGTTGTCTGGACTACAATTTGTAGTTTGCCGGCAATGATCGCGGAATCCCTTGCCCGACAATGGGTTTGCTATTCAGCCCTGTCCCGAGATTTAACCTTCTCACCCGGTCGGGCGAGCTTGCTCCGGCTTCCGGGGCTGATTCCGGCTAATCTCCGGTTTTGGCATGTCGCGGGAGGGTATATCTTGATCATGAAGAACCTGCCAACCCGAGCTTCCAGTCTCGCCCTGGCCATCCTGACCATGGCTTTCTCGACCGGCGCGTCGGCACAGGAGGTGATCGACAGCTCCACGGCAAGACGCGAGTCCACCACCACAGCTCGTGCCATCAAGTGGGAGACTTCTCTCACCGATGCGCAGACCCAAGCGGAGCGCAATCACAAACCGATCCTCTGGGTCCACATGCTCGGCAATATCGACGGCTTCACATGAAGCGCCGCCAATAGCTTGAGAGCCGGGTCGCTCTCGCAGGAGCCGATACTTTCGAGGCTGCGCAACAACTATGTCTGCGGCTATCGCAATATAGCCAAGGCGCCTTATTCGGGCAATTCCGGCATACACCCCCTGAGCGGTCCGGCAGTCACCACCACCAATGGTGCCGGTCCCCGCAACCTCCAGCTCTTCGTCCTCTCCGCCGACGGCACGGTCCTGCACTGCATGCCAGGCTACTGGCAGGCCAGGGACATGGCCGGCGAGCTCGATCTGGCTGAACGGCTCAATCATATCTGGACCGATCGCTCCATCACACCAGCGCAAAAAGAAGCGCTTTTCGCCAGAGAGCATCTGCGTCACATCAACAATCATTCATCCACCATGGTGGCAGCAAGCGAATTGCAGGGCTTCGACCGGGTTCATATTTTCAAGCAAAACATCCAGGATGCCATCAAAGACCCCGCCAGCCTCGCCGGCGCCGACCCTCATCATCTCCCGAAAGAAGCCTTCAAATCTACCGACACGATCATGCACGAAAGACTGAGCAAACAGCCTTTCCTGCCCTACGAACGCTTCAATGTCGCTCAATTCGTCAACTACGGAAGCCAGCACTATGACAAGGGCGAGCACAAGATCGATCCTTCCGCCATGGCCTCCATCAGGGCCCACAATCTCAGGGAAGTCCTTCACGAGACCTGGACCCCGGAAGAGAAGAAGCTGGATCCTTCCGCCCGCCCCGCCGCGGTAAAAGGAGCAGCCCCGGCAAACGATAAAGTAGCGAAGAAGGCGAAAAAGAACGTCGATTTGCCTGTGAACATGGACGAGACCATGACCAAGACATTCTGGAGCTATGTCGAGAAAGGCAAATACGACAAGGCAGAGTGCCTGGCAAGCTATAAGATCAGCCGCGACTCGCGCAATCCCATCGGCTATCAGATGCGCTCGGTCTTGAAGTACGACCGGGGCGATTACCAGGGAGCCGCCCGGGACGCCTACAGGGCCATGCAGCTGGGCTCCAAGCATCCGAAGCTGGTCTGGCTCTATAAAAACGCCATGGCCCGCCTGAAAGCCCAGCGCCAGATGTCCGTAGCAGTGGACAACAATACAGCCGTCCTCAACAACACGCCTTAGCCGAGACGATAGCCCACACCATGAACAGTGGCAATGGCATTGGGATCGCCGCCCAGGGAGGCGATCTTCTTGCGCAGGGCCCGTATATATGTATAAAGAGTCTCGCTGCTCACAGCACTTTCGGAGCTCCAGACATAATCGAGCAGATCTTTGCTGCTTACCGCTTCTCCCTGATGACGCATGAGAAACTCCAGAAGTTGGAACTCTTTTGGTTGCAAACTCAACTCTTCTTTGCCCACCGTAACCCGGTGGCGGCCCTGATCGAGCTCGATATCGCCGGACCGGAGAATCTCTGCCTGGAACTTCTCGGGCCTGCGAAGCAGAGCCTGGATTCGCACAGCAAGCTCTCTTATATCGAAGGGCTTGGTCAGGTAATCATCGGCTCCTGCAGAGAATCCTGTTTCCTTTTCTTCAATCCTGTCCTTGCCGGTCAGCATGAGAATCGCCATGTCTTCGCCCCGGGCCCTCAGCTTCTCCACCACCGACACTCCGGCAAGACCCGGGAGACCCCAGTCGATAATGAGCAAATCATATTTGAAAGCCTCCAGCATCTCCATGGCGGAAAGCCCGTCGAAAACAGGCTCGACGATATGCCCCCTGGCTGCGAGATAACTGGCGATCTGCTCCGCCAGAACCTCATCATCCTCCACAAGCAGGATTTTTGCCATGATCTCCAGACCCCTCAGATACGGAACCAGAAAGTACTGCCCTTCTCAGGATCGTTATTCCTGACCCCTATAGTACCCCCGTGAGCCTCGACTATCGCCCGGGCGATAGAGAGCCCCAGACCGGTACCTCTTTCACTGTCACTATCCTGATCGCCCTCACTGTCGACCTGATTGAAGCGCTCGAAAATCGAATCAAGGCTGGCAACCGGAATGCCCGGTCCCTGATCGATCACCCTGATCTCGGTCCATTTCATGGTTTCCTCTGCTTCCACCACCACTGTGCTCTCTCTGGGCGAGAATTTCACGGCATTGCTCAGGAGGTTGACCATGACCTGCATGAGGCGCTCGCGATCGGCATCCAGACTGGCAGCAGTCTCCTGATTCTTGATCTCGATCCGGCGTCTCTCGGCAAAAGCTCCCACGATCATGACAGCATCCCGGAAAAATTCCGCTATGGCAAAACTGGATCTTTTCAGCTCCAGGCGGCCGGCCTCGATTCTCTCGATATCGAGAAGATCTCTGATCATATAGATAAGCCTGTTGGTGTTGTACTCAGAGATTCTTACCTCTTTAAGGGCGGACTCGGGCAGCTCTCCATAGATCCCATCCGACAGCGAAGATAGCGCGATCTGAACCGAGCTCAGAGGCGTTTTCAGGTCGTGGCTGACCATCTGCATGAGCTCTCGTTTGTGCCGGGCGGCCCGGGAGAGCGAATCAGCCATATCGTGAAACACCCCGTCCAGATGAGCGATCTCGTCACCGCCCCGGACCGGATCGAGAAGGGTCTCGTTGCGAGAGAGCCTGCCGGTGTTCTCCACCAGGACTTTCAATCGGCGCACCGTGCCGCCTGAAAAGTAGAGAACCAGGGCGACCCCCAGGGAGAGGTTGACCAGTGAGCCAATATAAAGAAAACTCACCACAGCCTGCCTGGATCGGGCCTGCTCCTCCGGAGCCCGAGCGTTACCCGACTCGAGCAGAGCAACGAAATGATCTACTTCATTGAGAAGATGCCTTAGACATTCGGTGATCTCCGGGCCGAGATATTTCATCCGGTCCGCCTGGCCTCCTTCGATCATGCCGAAAGCCTGGTCGAGAATGCGGGAGGCGTCGTCAGTAGCTTTCGACAGGTCCCTGAAACTGCTCATCTCGGCGCTATGACCCCGGACGAGCTTCTCGATATTGCCAAGCTCGGTGCTTATGCCTTTCTTGTTCTGGCGATGCCGGGAAAGAGCCTCGGGATCGCTCGTATATCGATAAAGATTGAGGGCAGTACCGGACTGATAGAAACGATGGAGAAGATCATGAGCCGAGGCGATGGCCAGCTTTGCCCGGTTCTCCTCCAGGACCTCGTGCTCGGCCTCTTTCAGAAGACCGGTGAGGAGAACCACGAAAACAATCTGGAAAAGCACCGGAACCAGAACCAGGATAAGTCCCTGTACGAATAGATTTGGGCTTCTGGTCACGAGGGGGTCCGGCATGAGGTGAGGTGGGGGATATCGCCATAGTGTATCAAGACGGTCCTCAGGATTTACTCAGGAACCGGCGGCTATATTGTTTGCACGTTACTGAGGACTGACCCGATGCCCGAAGTTTTTTCTCGAGAACCAAGCCACTTCGAACTTAGCACCGCCGGCGACACCGCCGGCCATGACGCCTCCCATCGTCTCTTCGAAGATGCCCTGAGCCTTTTCAAAGAGAAAGACGGCTGCCACCAGACCGGCATCCGGGGACTCTCACCGGTGGAATTCGACGATACCCGGGACGTCTCTCGTATCCCCCAGGCCCCGGACCGCTACGAAGAGCAAGCCGACAGGTATTGCAGGGCGAGCGGTCGCGAGATAGCGAAACTTTTCGATCAAGCTTATGAAACCGGCGATTATGACCTTCTCAACGATTACCTGACAGAGTCCATCTGCACCGCTTACAGAATCAACGGTCTCTCCGCGGTAAAAGAGCTGGGCGAGAAGATCAATGAATATACGAAGGTGGAAGGCGCCGCCCCGGTCATCGAAGGGCTTCACAGCTGTGATTCCTTCATCGGGCATGGTTTCAACGGAGGCACCTGGCAATACTCCGAGAATCTGGTTCACTTCACCGTCACCTATGCCGAGCAGCTCTCACCGGAGCAAGCAGAAAGGGCTGCCCGTCTGTCCTGGCGCGAGCAGCAGGAGGAAGGCATCTTCTTCCATCCCGGCGCCGGCTATCTGAGAACCATCCGCTCTGGTCCGACCTTCACCATGTGGGCCACGGAAAAGGAAAACGATCTGATTAGAGATCGTGAGAAGAGTTAGAAAACACACGATTTTCAGTGGGCAGGGGACGCTCCTTCGGGAGCGTTTCCACTTTTTATTGACCGGCCAGCATGGTTGCAGCAAAACTCCGGGCGGTCCCGGCAAGCTCGCTAGGGTCGGCGCCAGCCCGGGCCCGGATAGACATTCCATGCAAAAAAGTGGTGAGTAGACGCGCTGCCTGCTCCGGGCTCACCGACTCGCTCAGCTCCTTCCTGTGAGCCTGGAACACTCGGGAAAACACCTCGTCGGCAGCCTGAATCGAAGAATAGAGCTTGATCTTTATCGTCTCGGACTCGCAACATTCTTCGCTCAAAAGGCAGGCGATCATACAGCCCGGCGGGTGCCCGGCGCCAACCACCACCTCGGTCATGTCCTCGAAAAACACATCGAGACCGGAAGCGAGACTGCCTGCCTCGAGCAGCTTCCTGATTGGAGGACCCAGATAACGAGCCCGGTACTGGTCCACTGCCCGTATGAAAAGAGCTTCCTTGTCCCCGAAGGCAGCATAGAGACTCGGGCGATTGATCCCCATGGCACCGGTGAGGTCGTCCAGAGAAGTGCCCCGATAGCCCTTTTCCCAGAAAACCAGCATTGCCCGGTCAAGAGCTTCTTGCGGGTCGAATTGTCTGGGTCTTCCCTTGCTGATCTTTTTATTTACCAATCAGTACAAAACTCCTTGACCGGGGCAAATACTATTATATACTGGTCAGTACAATATTATTAGAGCAAGGCATTCATCCGGGGCGCTGGGCTGCGCATCAGGAGCTGTGCCTTGCAAAATTTTCCCGGGAGGAAAAATCCATGCCAGTCAAACAAGAAGCTAAAATCGAAACAAGACAGGGAGCCAATTTCACCGCTATTCACAGCGGTCCCCTGGGGGAGCTGGATTCATACACTCTCGAAGTCCCGGCCCTCAATAGAACAGTAAAAGGAAAACTGTTCATCAAAGAATTTCTCGGTCTCACAGGCATGCAAATCTCCATGAACAAGCTTCCGGCAGGAGGCGCAGTGCCCTTCTATCATAAGCACCGAGAGAATGAGGAATGCTATATCTTCGTAAGCGGTCACGGACAGATGCAGATCGATGGTGACACTTTCGATGTCGAGGAAGGCAGCATCGTCCGGATCGGCACCGGTGGCAACCGCACTCTGCGCAACACCGGCAGCTCGGATCTGCAATTCATCTGTGTACAGGCCCGGGAGAATTCCCTCAATCAAGACACCTTCGAGGACGGCATCAGGGACGAGGCAAAGGTTACCTGGCCGGAAAAAGACTAGGCAGAGAGCTAGTTTCCGATATGAATCTTCTTGTTGATCGCGCCTCCGCCGGCGTTCGCTCTTGAATTGTTGCCCCTGGCAATCGCTATGCTTCCACTGCCGGCTTTGACCTGCGCCAGAGATTCTTCCTGCAGTCTTGTTTGCGTGCTCAGCTCTTTCAATTTACGGTTCCTGGAAATTCTCTTCAATTTGTGTTTCCTCATTTAGTGACCCTGAGTCTTTCAGTATCGAGAATTATTGTGAGGAAGTTATGAGGGTGCGACGTGAAAGCTAGAA
>JAGQHH010000511.1 GCA_020431945.1 Cyanobacteria bacterium HKST-UBA02
TGCCGGCCAGTCTGAAGCCCCGGTCAGAGACAGCATGTTCGAGAGTATCTCGAAGGTTTTCAAAGATCACGGTCTCACCGTGTTATTCGAGTCCGGCGAGTCCGGCGAGCTCCAGATGAGAATCGCCGGCTCCACAGGCGAGTTTCAGATAGGACCTTCCGGAGTCTCGAATGCTGACGGCTTTCTTTCTGTCAGGCAGGAGGCATGGGAGGAGGCTCGCCGTAGCCAGCTCGGTCCCGAAGGTGAAAATCGTCTGCACGAGCTTTTTCTAGAGTTTCGCAGGGCGAGCGGGGACAAACCCTTGGATCATATCGATGCTTTCAATCATCTGGTACGCATGCATGCTTATTCGCCGGTGCACAATCAGGCTCTGTCCGAGATTGTCGATGCCATCAAAGGCAGTGGCAGCGGCGAGGGCAGAGGCAGGGCCTTTTCCCTTGGCGCCGGCACCGGCTATCTGGAACACCTGATAAACGAGAGGAATGGAAGCGGGAGACCGGAGATAGTCGATGCTTTCGATCTCCATCCGGTGGAGAGCGGACGCAATCGTTTCTACCCGCAGGGCGGCAAGAGCTGGTCGGACGTTCATTCGGGCAGTGAATATACCGCCGCCTCCCATCCGGATCAGACTCTCCTTTTGTCCTGGCCTCCTTATAACGAGCCCTTCGGCGCCAGGGCGCTTACCGAATATCTGGCAGCCGGCGACGCCAGCCCGGAGCTTGCCGCCTCTCAGAAAGTGATAGTGGTCTCGCCGGGAAGCGGTGGCAACTCCGGCGATCATGCCATGTGGGAGATCCTCTCCCGGGAGTTCGATCTCAAAAAGACCATCGAGCTCGACCACTGGTATGACCGGGGCGATACGGCTGTGCGTATATATGAGAGAAAGCCCCATACGCACGAAGTTCCGCCCGACACCGGCACCGGTGCCGTGCGCATCGCCGAGCCGGTAGCGGGCAGGAGCTATCTCGTTGCCGGCGATCAGGCTATCGCTCCCGGCTCCGGAGTCGTCCTGGGCGAGGGCGATGTTCGTGTCCCGGTCACCGTGGGCGCTTATGTCGATGGAACGAAGAGTCTTGCCGGAGCAGACGGGAGCACCGCGATTATCTATCGGGACGAGCTCGGCAGGAGCCGCCTTCTGGCTCCGTCCGGGAGCCAGGTGCGAGTCGATGGTGATCTGGTCCCCGGGGATGTCGAAGTCGATCTTTCAGGCAAGAAGGAGATCAAGATCGGCAATGCCCGTCCGCTGTCTTTAGCCACCATGGATGGGGGCTCACTGGGATCGGAGCTGACCGTGCTCGATGGCATGAAGCGCGATCTGCCTCTGCGTAACAATCAGCAGGTAGTTTTCGGCGAGGCTTCAGCGCCTGATGTGGGAAGCGTGCAGGGCAAACTGGATGACGGCAGGGTGTTCATCTACCGCAATCAGCTCGACCATGGCGATGATATCAGAGCACCGGAGAAGCTGATCGAGAGCGCCCAGGAGATGCTCCGGGCAAACGGCGGCGTGCTTCCCGAAAAAGCCGAATTCGCAGGTCTGCTTGATCTCTCGGCTATGATAAAAGGTCGTGATGCTATGGCAAGCTATCGTCATCTGCTCGATCCCAAAAGCGGTACGGTTTATTCTTTGAATGTGGAGAAAGGCGCCGGGAACGAGAGCACCATAGACCTGCGGGTCGATCCCTACCATGCGGTGGTTCCTGCTGATTCGGTCTTGATTCCCAGGGGGACCGCCATCACCACCAGTGCCGGGGTCGACAGGCATGGACGATCCGGCTTTCACAGCGATCGGGTCGCTCCCGACCCCCTCGAGCACAGCCGGACTGTCTCTCGGACAGTTGTCGAAGAGCCGGTGCATGAACCGATCAAAGCGACGAAACTCAAGATCCCGACAAGCACGGTCACTATCGATGGTATCGAGACGGCACCGGAGACCGATACCGCCGCATTCCGCGAAAAACTGGCGGCCGGGGTCGAAGCGATCAATGAGAGCCATTTCGAGAAGGGATACGACTCGCTTCGTGAAGCCGGCAATTTCCCCGGACAGGTGGATTTTGTCAGGAGCGAAAATGTCATTCGGGCAGCGGAGCTCCAGGGTGAAGGTCTCGCCAGTTATCTCGAGGGTCTCAAACATCCCTCGGTCTCGCGTTCCGGAGAGCGATATTCCATTGGCGAGCCGGTTACCATCGTAGAGCTCCCGTCTGGTGCACGGGTCGATATAATGCATCCGGAAAGAACCGTGGATGGTGACCGGGTGCAAGCGGCAGCGGATCTCGCTTTTCTTGATGGACCGCAGACCCGCGCTCTGCAAAAGCGCCACGCTGTGCTCATGGCTGCGTCCCTGACCGAGGCGCACCAGCAGCACTGGCAGGGGAAATTGATTTCTCCGGCTCTTGCCGAGCATCTCGAGAGCAACGGCAATCAGGTACGAATCTATTCTCCTTTTGCCGAGGGCGACCCCCAGTACCGACCCGAGATCGATCTTGCTTCTCTTACAGATGGATTCGATCGGGAAATGCTCGACATGGAAGCGCGGAATGTCATATTCGGCAATGAGACGCTTTTCCTTCTCAATGAAGCCGGACTCTCCAGCCGGGATCTCAGAGAGACTCTTTCTTCCTCCGACGATATCCTTCGCCGTGAAGGTCTCGGAGCCATGAGGTCTACAGAGAAAGACTCCATGCGCGTGCTTCCTTACGGGCTCCTTCCTGATGGGCTGGTCAGGGATATTGACTCTGCCAATCGCGAGATCAAGACCATGGTTCTGCCCCTGCGCCGGAACAGCCGATCGAGACCGGGATCGGATATCGCCGCCGATATTTCGGAGAAGGCATCGTCACGCGCCATCGAGGCCCTCAAGGAAGAAGGCATTCCGGAGAAGCTGGGCATTCCGCCGGAGCTGCTCACCACGGATAATATCAAGTTCACGTCTCTCAGTGATTGTGAGGGAAAATATGTCCTGGATACGGGTGTGGTCTATGTGGGAGTAGACGCCGAGACCCCGATGAGGACTCTTCTTCATGAGCTCGGCCATCAGACCGCTCATCTCGACCTGATGGCCGCTGCCAGAGTCGATCCGGAAGGTGTTCGTCTTGCTCTGATGGACCGATTCATCGAGGACTCGAGAAGCCGTATTTCCATCGATAACCCGGAAGCTAGAGAAGCTTTCGAGGGTATGCTGGGGGATCGAATTGCCGGCAGGAGCGCCACAGGCGAAGCGAGCGAAGCGCTTCTATCCGAATTCGGAGGCTCCAGGGAAGCTCTCGACCAGGCTCTCGGCGCCGAGGAGGTACGGTTCGAAAAGCAGCTTTCGCTGATCGATTCGTCGAAGCTCACCGGTCCCTCGAAAGAGATCGTCGAGGACCGGACAGCCGTCTTCGAGAATCTCATGAAGCGATCCGGAAGAGGAACCCTCAGGGATCATCCTCTGGTGCTCAAGCATTTCAGGAGTCTCGATGTCGATCTCAGAGCCCGGAGCGGTGACAACAATGCCTATGCCTTCTCCAGCGACGAGCTGAGAGCGAGAAAACCAGACGCGGCTTTGCGAGCGCAGAGGATTCGCCGGGCTCTCGAGGAGGACTCTATGCCCCGGGAGACCGAGCAGCGCATGCGCCAGGATTACAACAAGCTGGTGGATTATCTCACTGTCGCTTCCTGGCAGCAGCAGTTCAATCAGGCTCTTCTGAAGGGTGACAGCGAAGCTGCCGGAAGGCTGGCTAGAAAAATCGTCGGGTCTCTATCGGAAAACATTGAGCAGGGCAAAGATGTGATCGGTCATCTTATCAATACCGGCATGCTCACCGAGACCGATCTGTCAGGCACCAAGCTCGAAGGCTTCAGCACCAGGGAGGGCAGAGCCAGGGCTATCGGTCTGGAGCGGCTCAGGCAAAGCACCGGCGATGTCTTTCTGATCAGCTCCAAGCTCCTCAATGCCAGGGACGACCCGGGCTCCTTCGAGCATCAGTTGAAAGATACTCCTTCTATCGAGATGGCCGGGCGTCAGGTGACCCTCCTCTCGATCCTGGAGAACAAAGAGAACCATGCACTTTCCCTGCGTGTTCGCGATCAGTCGGGCGAGACCCGGCTGGCTGATATAAGCGAGCTATGGCCCGGGGATTTCGAGGCGGACTTCGCCGGCAGTGAGCCCCGGGGAGCCGGCGCTCCGGTGGAGGCGAGAGTCACTGCCCTGGCTGAGTTCGCTCATTTGCTAGCCGCCGAGCAGTCCGGCCTGGCGCAAAAAAACGGACCTCCCCGCATCGATGATAATTCTTCCCATTCACGCGGCCGCGCCGGGAGCGGCGAGTCGCTGTTCGAGAAACGCACCGCTTACAGTATCAGTGTCGGAGGCGAGAGTATAGATGTCCTTCCCGAAGGACAGATCAAGTCTATGGGCTCATCTTCGTATAATGACCTCAAGCTTTCTTCGGGAAATTTCTCGGTGGGCGCCGATGAGAATGGTCTGTTTCTCCGTAAAGAGGTCGGCTACAGCGAGCTGTCCATCGACGGTGTCGATTCGCAGACCTGGCAGAAGGAGCCGGCGGGCTACAAGCTCTATATCGAGCCCGGTCAGAAAGTGGTGCTCAATGGACGGATGGAGTTAGGAATAGGTACTTTCGAAATCCCTGATTTCGGAAAATCCGGAAATAACAGTCCACTCCTTGCTCCGGCTGCGGATCATGATTCTCCGGCAACCAGACAGAGTCTCGAGCTCAGAGGCTCCGGCTATATACCGCCTGAGCAGAGGCTTCTGCCCGGTATGCGATTTACCGAGCTACATGAAGACCGGGATACCGGGGTCGAGGTCGAAAGAGTGCCGATAGTGGTGGACCCGGCAAAGGATCCGGTACTGAAAGCGGTGCTTGATGAGGCCAGTGCTCGTTTCGGAGCTATCGAAGATCCCCAGCTCAAGATGAAACTGATCACCAGATTCGCTCACGATCTTCTTACTCCGGAGAACGTCACGCCTCCTCCCGGATGGAAGCCTGAGCACGATGGCCAGCGTTATTCTACAGATGATGCCATGTATGACATGGACAGGGAGTTCCGGGGCAAGTCTCTCTATCTGGGTGAATATATCAGACGCGGGGTCGGCACTTGCGTGCCTCAGTCGCTTCTGGTGAAAGCAATGGGAGACAGGCTCGGTCTGCCTGTCGGTGTCCAGACCGGCATGTTCGGGGTGGAGCCGGACGGCTCTTTCGACGGTCAACGTCATGCCTGGAATACCCTCGGCACCGAAGGCGGTCAGGAGCTGCACTTCGATCCACGCTATCGAGAATATGACGGCAAGCTCGCCGGGGACCTCGAGCATTCAGGCTACCGGATAAGGCGAGATTCAGCGCTGAAGCAGAGAATCGACGCCCTCTCCGATGAAAGCCTCAGGACATCTCTGGAGGAAATCCGCAAGCTCTCGCTGAAAAATCCGGAACTCGAGCCATTTCTTTCCGATATTCTCAAACTGAAAGAGAGAGGGATCGATTTGCCTTCCAGTCTCGAGCCTTATCTTCGCAACAGTGAAAACATCGCCCGGATCGAAGGACGGCTTTCGGTATTGAGACGTTCTCTCGAAAGGACTCTTGCCGGTGCCGGTCTGGAGAGTTCCGGAGCCGCGGAACACGTTCAGGCTCAGCCGGCTGTCACCGGTGAAAGGCACGATGGTCTGGCTGCTTCCGCCGAGCGTCCCGGGGCGCACGAAGCCTTCATCGTGGAGTATGTCCCCGGCCCGGACGGAACTGTTGCTACGCGGACTATTCGTCTGTCCGATGTGAGCAGCGAGAAACTCTCGGAAGAGCTCGGCAAGCTCGAGCCCGCCGAGTTGAGAAAACGGATCGAGACCACCAGGTCCGAGCTCGAGCGCTTGAAAGAAAGCGGCGATGAGCGATCCATTCAGCAAGCCAGGGAGAGACTCGAGGGGCTCGAGTGGCTGTCCGAGCTGAAAGGGCGATATGACAGCGCCGCCGGCGCCGGCGAGCGTATGGCTCTTTGCGAGAGCACCAGAAACAGTGCTAGAAGCAAAGCCGGCGAGATCCTGGGAAAGACAGGTCTGGTTACCGGACTTCTCTTGCTCTTCAATGCCTTCGCGCCGGAGGTGAGAGCCGGGCAGAGAAGCAGCGAGCGAGTGCTTCCCCGCGGCAATTGATTGGTCTATTTTTTATCCAGATAGGTCTGGATCACTCGCAAGCGCTGTCTTGTTCGATCCAGTTCCATGGTCCTGAGGGTTCTGGCGTCCTGAGGAATGACCAGATATTGACCGTTGCTCTTGCTCGACAGTCCGGGAAGAACCCTGAAATTCGGGTTGTCCTCGAAATTGCCCGGTGCCCTGTCTCTTGCGAATGCCTGTATGTACCAGAGCGGAATGGAGCCGTCTTCGGCCTGATGCTCTTTGAGGTCTTCGGGCAGGAGGGCGACGATATTGCTCCGGTAGTGGACGAGATTCTCCACAGGTGGTGATGCAAGGAAATTCGGCCGGGCGATATCGGCTGTGAGAGTGCTTGCCAGTGGTGGTGTCCAGGAAGGCGAATAGCTGTCTCTTGTAACCGGGCGCGGTGAGGTAATCAGAGCAAGCTCTCGATTGAGAGAATTGTTGAGACTCGATTCGCGCCGGCGGCTCACATCGGCCCATCTGTCCGTGGAGAGGTCGCCGTGGAGACTCAGTCCCGCCATCTGGAGCTGGTCGATGCCATAGTCGTTATACTGATCCGAGATGATCGCGGTGGGCAGACCGCGACTGCGCTGGCTCAGCCAGTTCTTGTACATGGTGGCCAGGGAGCGGCTATCCACTGACTGTCTCCGGCCGATGTCGGGTCTTGTATCGAGCATCTCTTTGAGGAACTGTCCCACCAGCTCGTCCGGTGCCGATTCGCTGTAGGTGATCCGGTTTCCGGAGGTAGCCGTAATTCTGAGCGGCTGCGATCCTGTCTTATCGCTGTCCAGATTGAAGACGACTTTGCCGTCCCGGTCGAAAGTAAATCTTGCTTCCGGCACAGTGGTGGCATACTCTTGTTTTATCGACTCCAGGAGGGTCTCGCCGGTCGTACGCCGATCGGCCACAGGGTAGGGACGCAGCTGAAATGGATCTCTGAACATATCGAGAGGATTGTCCCGGCGCAAAAAAGGATTGCCCTGAAGTTGAAACAAGTCGGCCTGGCGATTGAGCACCGGTGTATATGTGGGAGGGCTGATCCGGGCGTCCAGCTCTTCTTCGGTGAGGGGCTTGCCGTCACCGGCAGCGCTCATGGCGAGCACGATGGCTTTGCGTTGATCCACGGGCAGAGCATAGAGACTGCGAGCAGTTACAGGATTGTGCTCCAGAAATTTCCGTGCCTGATCGGCGTCGTTGAATTCGGGCGGCTTTCGAGAAGGCTCTCTCCCGGACGCTTCCCAGGCCTCCTTCCAGGCTTTTTGAGCGGCATCCCTGGTGGTGTCGCTGCCCGAATAGATCATATCTCTCAGGAGCAAGGCAGCTTCACCGGATGTGGTCCGGTTCCGGCTCTGTACCGCCAGCCTTGCCAGAGTCCCCACGGCTTTGTCGAGATCTCCGGCTCGACCGCTCTGGCTGAGCATCCAGCTCGATGCCAGACGGACTCTCTCGCTGTTGCTCCGGAGCGCCTGGTCGAGGACCGCTCGACGGGGATCTTCGTCACCGGCAAGAGGGCTGTGCTTGAGGCTGGCGAATAGATCCTCCGACCATTGCCTGCCGTTGCCGGGCAGGTCGCCTGCCAGATCCGCCGAGAGTTTCCGGGCATCACCGTCAGTGGTATCGGTGAGCCGGTTGCCGGCGCGCCTGTTCAGAAGACCGACTCCGCCATAGAGTGATTCGATCTCGGTCTGGGATATAGAGCCGAGATTGCGATCTTTGATCCGCAAAAATTGGCCGCCTTCGTATGCCTCTGCCGGCTTCCAGCGGGGCGAGCCGGAAGGCGATAACCCTGACCCGGAATAGGTCCTGGCCGGAGCAGTCACCGGGCTGTCTTTCTTGATCTGCTCGAGGAAATCTTTGAGCAGTTGCTCAGTCCTGGCATTGTCGAAGGACTCCAGATTCGAGCCTCTGCCGGCAAAGGCAGGGTCGAGGTTTCTCCGGTCACTGAAGCTGAGAAGCCTGTCGAGGCTTCCGGCTCCTATATTTTCGCCTCTGATATAGCGATAGAGAATAGAATCCAGGGCTCGGGACTTCTGCTGGTCGGTGAGCGGGGGCTCGACTGTTTCGCCGCCCAGGGAAAGACGAAAGCTCTTGCTCTCCTCGTATCCGTATTGATGTTTGGGATTGTGGCTGGCACAGCGATTTATCGAAGAGAATCGCATAAGATCGGCGGTGTTCAGCTCACGTCTTTCGGAGGGCTGGATCCGGAGCCTGTATTCAGCTCCGAGATGATAGTCCAGGGTCTCCTGGGACCAGCCTGTCAGGGTGCGAAGAAGATTGACCTTGTCGGCGTCGCTGGTGTATTCCACGAAGTCGGTGAGGTAGTTTCGAGGCTCCATGAGCATGCGGTTGATGGACCTGGTGTATTCGTTGGGCACGGCAGGCGGTGGCATCTTCCCGGCAGCGCTGCTGGCATCGTATGCGGTTTGCCAGGCGCTATGGGCGAGGAGCTGGTCGTCCAGATTGCCGCAGTCGATGATGTTCTTGAGCAACCCCTGTGCTTCCTGGCGACCGATGGCATTGCCCGAGCCGTTTGCTATAGCAGCAAGCTCAGCCACAGCCGTCTGCCTGTCGCCGACAATGGCGCTCTCCGATAGCCGCCAGGCAGCCGCCAGACGGACACGATCGTTTTCGTGAGTGAGCGCCTTTCTCAGAGCTTCTCTTCTGGGGTCCGAGACGTCCTTTATGGGACCGCCTCTGGCGGTATCGACGATGGCGCGAACGGTGTCTTTGTAATTTGCCGAAGCAATGGTCTCGACAGTGCTCGAGAGTTTGCGCATCGCGCCGGCAGCAAGATCTCTGTCTGATTGTATGGCGCTTCCCGAGAGCACCAGAGCGGCGGCAAAACGAACGCGCTCGCTGTTGCTGTCGAGGGCTTTGCCCAGTCTTGTCCGACGCGGGTCGCTGGCGCTGGTTATCGGCACTATCTGACCGTTGACGAAAGAGTCGGCGACTTCTTCGGCTCGGGTCGTGATCAGGGAGGCGGTTATTTCGCTATCGAATCGGCGGTCTCGTGGGTTGAGCGCGGTCTCCACGCTGGCTGCCAGAGTCGCCGCGGTCGGTGGCTTACTGTCGGCTCCTTCGCTTCTTTCGAGCCAGCCGACTCCATAGAGAAGCTCGTCGGCACTGGCCGGTTTCCTATCGCCGCCGCCCTCCAGGGAAAGAAGAGCGTTACCGGCTTCGATTTTGTAGACCTGGCGTTCGCCGTGAAGCGCCATCTCGAGGAGCTTGCGGGAGGCCGCTCTGACCGGCTCGGAGCCGGGGTCCAGTTTGGCGCCGGCAAGGGCCCGGGCGGCCGCGAGCTCGACTCTCTGATTGGGATGGCTCATGGCTCTCATCAGTACCGCTACCCGCGGGTCAGTTGCGGTGTCGATAGGGAGGCTGGCGGCGCTCTTGAAGATGTCTTTTGCCACCTGCTCGAAGTTGCGATCCTGGGGACCGATGAGCTGCGCACCTATCTTGGTGGCATCGGAATCGGCGTTCCCTGTAAGGGGCGAGGGACGTGCTCCGGAAGCCTGGCGACCGAAACCAGCGTCACGGCTCAGTCTTTCGGTGCCCCACCAGAGTGACTCCACCACCTGTCTGGCACGCTCTCGGACCTGAGGGAGATAGGTGCCCGGATTGGCGGGGTCTAGCTGGGGATCGGGACCCATGGCGGCAAGGACCGAGTATCTGCCCATATAGCCGATATCGTGGATGGCGTCGAGGATGTCCATCTGGAGCCGGGTGGATTCGCCTTTGCTATCGCCCAGGCGCCTGATGTTGCGTGCTTCGCGCTCCAGGGCACGGGTGAGGACCTCGCCGGCTTTCCGGGGCGTGATCACCGAATAGTCGCTGGCTTTCTCGCCGGAGTCGATGTCGGTGCCGTAGTTGCGATCGGTGAGGTAGCCCATTGCTTTCACCAGATGTCGTTTGGCTTCCGCTGGAAGGTCAGCGGATGAGTCCAGGAGGGCTGTGATCACTCCGGTGCTCAGAAGAGCTTTGTTCTTCACCCGATCCCCGGCCGGACCGTTGCTCTGAGAGATCTCGGAGAGCAGCCTGGCTGCTTTTATCCTGTATTCGCGCTCTTTGTCCTGGGGGATGATCTGCTGATCGCCGTCGCTCACCATATGGACCAGGAATTTGATTGTCATGTCCTGGTCGTGCCTGGACATCTGGTGGAAATTCGCCAGCTCTTTGAACTGTTTCTCTCTGTCCCAGTTGAGACGGTAGCTCTCGACATGGTTGGCCCGGTATTCTTCCCTGGCATGCTCGGTTTCTTCCGAGGTGAAGACCTGATCGAGCCAGCCGCCGAATCCGGACCAGAGATAGTCTTTGGCATTCAACCTGGCCTGCTGCGCCAGGACCTGCTGATCGATGATTTTGAAAGGAGAGTTCTTGAGCCAGTCTCTTATCTCTTCCGGTTTCTTGTCGAGAAGCGCTCCGTCGCTGATGTCTTTCACTGCCTGGCAATATTCCTGCTGGGTCTGGAAGTCTTCAGGATTCTGATAGCTGCAGGCCCGATCCGCCACCGCGAAAAGGGTCTTCACCGCCAGGGGATCGGACTCGGTCTTGAGCAGGCTCTGGAAATTGATGTCCGGCAGTCCGAGCTTGTTGAGCTCTTCTTTCGATCTGGTGAAGAGAGTCGGATCGAGGAGATTGATCGCCTGCAAGGCGCGAGCACGCACGAAAGGATCGCGTTCGATAAATTCACCATTCCTGGTGGCGAGGCGCATGGCGATGGTCTCGGTTACCTGACCGACAGGTCTTGTACCGGGTTGTCCGGCACCGATTTCTTCTCCTTCTCCCAGGTGGGTGAGACCTTTGATGGCTGTCACCGCCATGGTGCCTTCTCTGCCCCATCCCTGCATCTTCGCCCGATCCGAAAGAACATGCAGGAGGGAGTCCCGCATGAAGATCTCCTGCTCCTGATAATGCTGTCTCGTCGGACCGGCCGGTATGCTCGTCGAGCCCGGGAAGAGAGCCGGGATGTTGTCTGCCACCAGGGCCTTGAGGATGAAAGCCTGGTAATTCCCTTTCGCGCCCTGAGCGTGAGAAGGATCCTCGTAGCCCCGGTCCATTACCTCGAGTCCGAAATCACGTAGCTTCGATTGCTGCTCCGGGGTGAGGCTGCTCCAGTTTTCCATGGCCTGGTGGAAGGCCAGGGCAGTGGTTTTCATATCGGGGATCTGATCCCCGCGACGGATGTCTGCCTTGATCCATTGTTTGTCCGGGAAGGAAAGGGTGTCCATGATGGCGCTATTGATATCGGCTCTATAGGCAGTGCCCCTGGAGCCGTCCAGGTAGCCGAGAGCACGGGCGGAGTCGAGCCTGTCCGCTCGCCCCCGGTCGTAAGCTTTCAGTTCCTGATCGAATTTATCCACCAGTTCTTTATAGTGTTCGAGCTCTTCACGAGAGGGATTCACAGGTATCGATGTATATGCAGGCAGGGGTTTCGCCAGGGTGGTTTTCATCTCGGCTACGAAGGCGTCATGGAAAGCCCCATCCTTGCCGGGCTGTACCGTCTCTTCCCAGAGTTTCTGATAGTTTGCAATATCGCTTCCCGGATGCTCGTGGGTATAGAGCACCGCCGCCGCCATGGCCCTGATGTCTTTGTCTCCGGTGGAGGAGGCCAGATCAGCCAGATGCGTTTTGAGATTGTTCTCGTCGAGACCGTAGCTCTCGGCAAGGAGACGATGCCGGTCGAGCTGACCGAGAGCCGGATTGTTCTCTGCGGCATGCTCCACCACCAGCAAATCCGAGATCTGGCGGAGAGCTTTGAATTTCAAATCTTTGCCGGCGGCGCCGTTGTCCACCACATCCAGAAGCACCCCGGCATAGCGACCGGCAGGCAGGGAGCCCGTGCGGAAAAGAGCATCCGCGGCAGCCATCTGCGCAGCCGGGTTGCTTTTGTCCAGAGCGGCATCGCTGAGGATCTTGATGACATCATCGGTGGTGACGGTCTGCTCGAGGCTCTCCGGTGGCACTTTGATCTCCACCGGCGGTGCGCCTTCGCCGCCCCCCGAAACATAATAAGAATAGCCGGGCACCGTCTCCGTCCGCCGGGCAAGGACACCGTCGTCGGGAAGTTTGCCGTCCTTCTGGGCGAGATAGAGCAACGATATCGCAGTAGCGATTTTTTCTATCTTATTAGATTCGCGCTCCACCGGAAGCTCGCCTGGCTTTATCCGCTCGATTTGAGCGCTATCGTTGCCGTGGGATTTCTTCCACTGTTGCATGGAAGCTCCGGTGGGGTGAAACAGTGCCACCTGATCCGAGCGCAGAGAAGCCACTGCGTTTTCGTCTCCGCCGGCTAGAGCGGTCTGGGTCCGATCGAAGATCGAGGTATTCTCGGCTCCGCCAAGCAGGGGGCGGTAGACCGAAAAGGCTGTCTTGCTGGCTTGCGCCACATCCGGGGGACCGCTGAAGTCTTTGTCGCCGGTGTCACCGAGACCGGAGCCTCTCTGAGTCAATGCGTCGTGAAGGTAGGCGAAGGAGTCCTCGCCCCGGCCGCGCTTGATTTTTTCGTGAGCTTCATTGCTCATGAGGGGAAGCCAGACACCATCGGCTGCCCCGAAGGCCCATCGGGTCGCTGTCTCGATCTGTCGCATACGGGCGGATTCTTCGATGACCTTCGCTACTTCCATGGCGCCGGTGCTCTCGAAAGCGAGCTTGCCGGCGGAGAGCTTGGCCAGTCCCTGTCTGCCGAGACCCTGGGTGACATCGACGAGAATGGCAATATGACGGGCCTTGCGAATCGCTTCTCCGGTCTCGCCCATCTGTCTGAAAGCCGGATCCATGATACCGCCGACGCCCAGCATGACCCGGCCGACATTGGTGGCGACATAGAGACCCCGACCGGCGGTGAGAGCAGCCCGGGCTCCCACGGCTCCCGTGGCGATCATGCCTACATCCAGGGCAGCACTGGCGATCTTGGAGCCATGATGGAAGAAAGCCTGAATTGCTTTGAACTCGCCCATCCGGTCGGCTCGAACGAGCTGGACCGTGCCCGACTGGGTCTGCACGCCGACATAACGATCGAACTGATACGAGCGACTTTCTGAAACGTCACCCTGTTTGATGCCGAACCAGTTCTGGTAGTTGAGGAGGTGGTCCTGGTAGTAGTGGCGGCGGTTGTCGATATGGACAGATTTGCCGTCGTCTCTTGTATCGAATTCCTGGTTGATGTACTGGTACTCTTTTTCGCTCGCCACGGTTCGCCCGGCAAGCTCCCGGGCTCTTTCCGCCGGAACTTCCACGCCATCCTGATCGTAGTAGTGTTGACCGTCCAGGCTGGCATTGATTACTTTGCCGTCCGGGGTGGTGACGGTGACCAGATCTCCGGCTTCGCTTTTGACATAGACTACTTTTCCGGCAGAGTCCACACCCACTTTGCCTTTTTGCTGGACATCGCCATAGCGGACGAAA
>JAGQHH010000512.1 GCA_020431945.1 Cyanobacteria bacterium HKST-UBA02
CTGGCTCTTTGAGAAGCACGCTGGCCAGTCCGTCCGGAGTGATCTCGTAGATCTCGAGCGCGATGCTGGCGCCGCCGTATTCGGCGCCTTCCTTTACACGCATCATTGCCGGATGGCGGTCTCCTATGGACCAGAGCCGGTAGCAGGGGGCGGTTGTGTCTTCGCCGAGAAAGACTGCGCCTACCTCCACCAGGTTGGGGTGGAGTTCGAGCCCTCTCATCAGGGTTCCGTTGACCGCCAGGCGCAGATTTTCCATCCGCCCAGTCTAACACGGGAATAGCTCAGGAAATGAGCCTGCCAGTGCCTGATAATCTCTGGCGCCCCGGTAGGGGGATGGGAGACATCTTGCCCACGGGGCAAAATATTATTGATGATCAAGCTTCTCCTGTCGGCCATCGGTCTCTCGGCTACGGATTGCATGGATCCCGTGACCCTGTCCGTGGCGCTTTATCTCCTGACCACGGGACGGCCGATTCTCAACCTGCTGTTTTTCATCACCGGCATTGTGCTGGTCACTTTCGCCAGCGGACTTTTTCTCGCTTTCGGTCTGATTCGAGAGCTGGACACCCTCTTCTCGCATCCCCAGGGTCTTTATTTCGCTTTCCAGCTTCTTGTCGGTGTGGCTCTCGGTTATGCCGGCTATCGCTATTTCAAGCATGCCGCCAGCAGCGAGGTGGTGGCTGCCTCTCCCATCAAGTTCGAGGTCAATCCGGTGGTGGCCTTTGTCATCGGGATTCTTTTCACCACCACCGATCTGCCTACCAATGTGCCTCTTCTGGGGCTTGCCGACGTTCTGGTGAAAAGCAATGCCAGCTTCCTGACAGTGGCCCTGAGCTGTCTGGCCTATGCCCTGGTGAGGGTCTCACCGTCTATCTTCCTTCTGGGTGCCTTCATGGTCAAGAAAGAGGCGAGCCAGTCGGTGATCGAGCGAGTCAAAGGACCGATCATAAAGTGGGGTCATCGCTTGATGGCGGTGATCATCTTCCTGATGGGTCTGGTCCTGGTCCTGGACAGTGTCTATTATTTCATCACGGACCGAGCCCTTCTGGTGATCTGAGACTCAGAGATCTTCGTCCTTCAGCGGATCGGCAGGCAGAGTCTTGATCGAGGTTGTGTATTTCAGCGGATCGAAATCCGGGAGCTTCATAGAGCTAGTGAATTTCTGCTTGCTGTCCACCGGCAGGATTTGAGTAACCGATTTCTGGATGTTATTGCAGATGGTATCCAGCGGCAGGTCGTCTCCGTCCTCGCCGAAGGGCTCTTCGATGTCCTCGGCAATGAGCTCGAGACCGATCAGGAAGTATGAGCTGATCAAAACTACCGGCATGCTCCAGAGTAGCCCCAGTTGTGGTATCACATACCAGGGAATGATAATCAGGTTGAGACCGATGCCCTGACGCATGAAAGCCCGGTATGAAACTGCCAGAGGGGTGTTCTTGATACGCTCGCAGGCGCCGCAGATATCCATGAAGGCCCGCACATGCTGATCGATCAGCATCAATTTGAAGTCATTGATCTGCCCCTGCTCGACCCAGTCTTGAAGCATGTCGAAAACCTTGGAGCTGACCAGGGCGGGCAGGTGCTTGCCTGCCGGAATGGTGGCAATCGGCTCGATCCCTGGAAGATCCCTGGTGGGTCTGGTATCGCGGAGGTGGTGCTTGAGGGCGTAGCAGAAAGAGACAACCAGTTCGCCCATGAGGACTTTTTCGCTGTTAGGGACGTCTACATAGGACCTGACTTTCAAGCAGATATTGCGCGAGTCGTTTACCAGCTGCCCCCAGAGGCGCCGTCCTTCCCACCAGCGCTCGTAAGCCGAATTGGTGCGGAAGACGAGAAGTAGACCGAATATGGCGCTCAAATAAGCGACATTTGTGGCTTCTTTGAAGACATTCATCCACTTGCCTTCTTCGGCTATCCAGTAAACGATCAATGTATAGACCGTCATCACCGCCAGGTAGAGCCAGACTCTCCTGAAGACCGGTATCTTGTGGAAGCGGGTGAAGGGGACGATCCAGACCCCGAGGGCTTTTCTCACCGAAGACTGTCTCGGGGCTTTCTCGCCGTTGCCCCCCACGGGCTGATGACCCGACAGTTTGCCGCCATTGAAGATATGAGGCGTGTCCTGACCGCCGGGATACTCATCCATATGATCGCCGTTTTCGTTCACTGCTACCCCCACAGAGCCTGCCGTGCTTGCCCGGAGCTCCTGAACCCTATTCATGATTACGATTTGCCTGCCTGGAGCAGATTCCAAGTAATATATCTGAATCCGCTCAGGGAATTATTAGATTTCTCTTGTAATTCTAAAGCAGCGGCTCAATAACGAATCCGGATTGTGTAGTTGATTTTCACTTCACCGCCGGCGGGCACAGGGACGGCAAACTCGAAAGTATGCGAGTCCTTTTTCGCGTACTGGTGGCTGCTCTCCTCGATTTTCCAGTCGCCATAGGCATGCTCGATGGCGGTGATGGAGACGGCCTCTTCTTTATGATTGCGCAGGCTTATCTCCACGGTCATCTTCTGGGTCCTGTTGTTGGGGCGCTCCATGCTGAGCTGTTTGCGCTCGCCGACCAGATCGAAGGCGTCGCCTATATAGAGCCTGACTTTCTCGTCCCTGGGGGTATGGTCGATGAGATCCTCGCCCACGAATTGCAGGGCGCCGTCGTCGTCGCGCTTGTAGACCCGGACTTTGCCCTTGGGAAGCGGAATGCCCAGATTGTTCTTCTTGGTATTGGCCACCTCGAGCTTGACGTTCACCTTGTTGGCGGCATTGCCCCCGGAGCGGTAAGGCATATAGCCTGTTGACTGGGGCTCGAATACGAAGAGCTTTTTCACCGGCACGTCATTGACGTTGAAGAGGCTCATTTGCTTGGTCTCGTTGTTATTGACCGAGGTGGTGCCGGTGAGGCTGTAGAGATGGTACTCGGCGAAGGCTTTCTCGGTGAATTGAGGAGCTGCTGCCTTTGCCAGGCTGCCCATGACCATAGACCTCTGCATCCTGATCTGCGGCTCCTGGACTTTATGAACGTCCCCGGCAAGCAGCTTGAGCGAGGCGTTCTTATAGTCGGCCCCGGATTTGTTGTCGATCGTTACCCAGCTCGTCAGATCGGCTTTGCTGTCGTCCTTGTTGGCGATGGCTACATAGTCGCAGTGCCAGTTGAGACCCTTCGTCTGGTAGCTGATCTCGGTGCGGTGCTCGCCTTCTTTGCTGGTCTCCAGTTTCCAGAGAAGGGAGGGCTTGGAGACCAGACCCTCGGGCAGGGAGTCGAGCTCGGCCTGACCGGCGGGATTGAGAACCACCCCGGCGTCGGTTTTCAAAACCATTCCGACACTGCGAGTCTGGACATTGCCAGAGGTGTCCACCACCGAGACCTGGGGCGGATTAAGGAGGGTGCCGGTGAGGGAGCGCTCTCCGCCTCCGGGTAGATACTGTCTGAAAGTAACGGTCTTGCCCACCGATTTCGAGAGGATGGTGGTGGGGTCCATGACGTCATACTGGTAATTCTGCTCGCGGACCACCACCGAATTCGGTGCGGTGAGAGACATGAAATTGACCGTGGTCGGATCGATGGCTGCTGCTACGTCTTCGAAGCGCAGATAGTTGATCCCGTTTTTCAAATCGACTTTGCGGATGTCTTTGACCAGTCCGAAGTTCTGGTTGTATACAGTGAGCGCAATGCCTTCCGAGTCGGAAGCTGAGACCTCGCCTGCTCTGGCAGCGGTGAAAGCAGCGCTTAGAATCAGCGCGGCACTCAAGACAATAGTGGATCCCGGTCTCAGTCTTTTCATTGCTGAATCCTTATCAAGGGCTTTGCAAGCCATTCGCATTCCGAAAAGAGATTATAGCTCAGCCACCACTCAGGGAGGCGGCACCGGAGAGATAGCGCCAGAGCACTATCGAGACCATGGCTATGCCTACCATCAGGAAGACATAATGAATCGGTTTTTTCTCCCTGGTAAGAGAGCGGATAACCGCCGCCAGATAAACGGAAGATGCTAGGAATGTGGTGCCGAAATAGAGCTCCCGGGGAAGGTTCCATACCACCCGGTTGGCGGAAAGCGCCAGGGACAGGAGGATGAGGATGAGGCCGGAGTCCACCAGGATGGAATTGTCCCGATCGAATCTTCTCTGCACCGGAACATCGCTCTCTGTCTCGTTCTGTCTGGTTTTGAAAACCAGCATTACCGAAAGCAGAACCGCCATGGCCGAGAAAGTGACGGTCTCGACGGTGCGCTCGTCCCAGAAAAGAGTATCGGATGCAAAACTCGGCCACCAGAAGACCACCGGTATGAGAAGCAAGGCGAAAACCAGGCTCATCCAGACCACCGGACCTTGCGGACCGGTATTCTTATCATCTTCGGGCTCGAGTTCAGGCGGCACTGTCCGCTATCCTCCGGGCCTGGATTATATTACAATTCCGGGCATGTCATCGAAGCTCAGGCGAACCGGAGCGATTATCAAGCTCATCGCCTCCAATCCAGGAATCACTCTTAGCCGCTTGCGAGAGAGGCTGGCTGAGCTGGGCCTGGAGGTGAGCGAGCGTACTCTGGCTAAAGATATCGACTCCCTTAAAGAAGAATACCGGCTTCTTCCCCGGGGCAGCCGTCTTCGGGGCGGTTATGTGCTCGAGGATATGACTACCCTTTCTCCCGGCGAGCTCGATGCCGTTCTCGATGCTCTGCATCTTCTAGCGGTGCGTCTTGATGACCCGGAGTCTTCTCTGGTGCTCCAGCGTCTGGCCGGGCTGAGACCGGAGAGCGGCTCTACCTTGTATCTGCGTACTGTCAGGCAGCGAAATATCCTGGAGAAGGACGAGAAATACGAGGAGCACACCGGCAATCTCTACCAGGCGATCCGAGAGCGACTGCCCCTGTCCCTCGTCTATAAGACACCGCGTCTCAAAGATGAAGAGACGATAGAGGGGTATCCTCTCAATATGGTTTTTCACGAGCGCGGCTGGTATTGCATCTTCAAGGGCGTGCCGGAGCGCTCCTACAGGGCTTTGCGGATCGATCGCATCTTGAGCATGGCACCCTCTCCCGATCTGCCGGTCAATGATAGTGCTGCCGATGACACCAGCGAAGCCAGTTATCTGATGAGTTGCGGCTGGGGCATGACCTTCCCGCATACCATGGCGCAAGCCGAGGAGGCTGAGACCAAACCGCCGGTGGTGGCACGTTTCGACCGCCGTCTGGCACCTTATATTCTCGAGGCGAGAAAACGTCATCCGCGGGGTGTGGTGGAGCCTGTAAAGGACGGGACCGGAGATGTGGAGTTCCGGATCAAGCTCTTCGACGCAAGAGAATTCATCGCCTGGATCAGATCTTTCGGCAGCGCCGCCAGAATTGTCTCACCGTCTGCGCTTGTCGAGCAGGAGAAGGCCGAGATAAGAAGAATGGCAGAGACCTATTCCAGAGAGTGAGTCGGAAGCTTCAACCCAGCTCGCAGGCTTGAAGCCTCAGGACGTTCTGGTTGGCGGCAGCGATCATCGCTTTCTGGGCGGCGCTCACCAGGCTGGCCAGGTCCGTACCGTCCTGGGGCACCGAGGCTATGCCGAAGTGCAGGGAAGGTTTGTAACGGGCGAGATCCGGAGCGAGTCCGGGGAGATCCGCCGATATCCGGTCTGCCAGGTTGCATGCCTGGCTGCTCTCGATATTGGGCAGGAGCAAACCGAATGAGCGGTTGCCGAAATGCCCGAGCATATCCACGTCCCGCTTGATAGTGCTGACGGCTCCGGTGAGCATGGCCAGCGCTTCGGCGGGCATGGAGCCATCCGGGGTGTCCGGTTTGACGCAGAAGGTGGTGAGGGCGAGCATGGTGCCGAAGCGTCTTGCCCGGGCGAATTCGCGGTCCAGGAAGAACTGGAAGACTTCGAAGGTGAGGATGCCTGTCTCGGGATTGTTCAGGATTCGCCAGACGGCATTGGCTCGGGCCGGCTCGAGCTCGATGGAGTTGCTCGGAGCTCCCAGCATGATGACGTCCGGGCTCGGGGGCTCAGCCGGCGCAGATGCGAGTACAGGAGCCGGAGCCGGGGGTGTCTGGGGTTCGATTGCTCCCCAACCTACGATCGGTGGTCTGGGGGCATCGGCTTCTCTGTCCGGCGGTGGCGGCGGCAGGGGCATGGAGAGAGGGATCGTCTCCGCTCCGGTAGCCGGCATGACAGGCATCGGGACTTCTATGGAGTCGCGGTCCGGAAGCTTCAGGCTGCGACCGTCAGGGGCGAGTAAAAGCCCCAGCCTGAGGAGGTTGGCGGCCATGGTTACCCACTGATCGTGGCGAAGACCCATGCGCTCGGCGATGTCCTTGAGGTTCAGGGTGCCATAGATATTGCCGAAAAAATCGCTCTGGGCGCGGGGATCGATGGAGGCGCCGCGGGCCAGCCTTGCTTCCAGCTCTCCCGGAGCCAGCTTGCCCGGAGGGCGGAGGAGGAAAGACACCTCAGAGATGGCGTTCTGCTCCAGAAAGTACAGGTCTTCGATAAAGCTATTGCCCTGACGCAGGAGCTCCTCGGTGGTGTCCTGGATGCTGGCTGCTTCGGGCTGTTTGCCTTCCTCGAAGCGGATTTTGCCGTCTTTCCAGTTGAACAGATCGATGACCACAGCCACACCCTGACCGACAGGCGAATAGGCGTGCAGGGGCTTGCCGAGACCGAACTGGACATTGACGGTACAGGCGGGGTTGCCCACCAGGAGATGACCGGTGACCTCGTAATGCTGGGCCGCCTGCAGGAGCCAGGAGATCGGCTTTTCCCGCAACTCGCCCTGGAGCATGGAGGCTGCTTCGGACCCGGAACCATCAGTGTGGGACTGACCCGCCATGGTGGTCACACCGGCGCGTTTGAGCCTGTCGCTCAGGGTCTCTCGTTTGTTGTCGGGATTCATTTCCCCTCTTTACTAAAAAAGATCTCGCTATTTGTATATATGCGCAGATCCCCGGATTTGCAAACTCCGGGGCGGCTCTCAGCGGGAAAAGCGGATGACATTTTTCTCGTTGTCTATGACATAGGCTTTTGTGCCGAAGAAGGACTGTCCAAGGACGCAACCAACGCCTCCTTTTTCGGGGACGTAGGCTTTCAGGTTTGTCTTGAGCATAGACCCGAGCTCGACTCTGCTTAGATTGTAGACGAAGTAGTGCATCTTTCCGCTACCGTGTCCCCCAAGGGTCGTGATGCCCAGTGGTTGGATCTTGTGAAGACCGATCTTCTTCGCTTCAGGAGTATCAAGTAGAATCATCGGGGCGCCAGTGTCGAAGTTCATCTCGATGAGGTGACCGTTTATTTTCGCCTGTACGATGATATTATCGTTTGACATGCGGAATGGAATCTCGATGGCATCTACCGAGACCTGTTTTTCAGTCGTCTTGCTGTCTTTGACAAAATGGATATAGTTGCTCTTGGGGTCCAGGCGGTAGTGCATTCCGCGCAAGAATGGCTGACCGATACAGATCGTTCTCTCGAAATCGTCTAGCACAGTTACTTCGGTAGTTCGTTTGATTTTGCCGATTGTAATTTCATAGTTCTTCTTCCAGCCTTTGACGCCTCCGGCTGCGCCGTAGAGAACCGGGATCGATTTTCCCTCTGGCAGTGGTAGACCGAGCGCCTTGAGATGGTTGACGCCAATGACAGTACGAAAAGTGCCGGTATCGATCATCATCGGCGTGCGCTTGCCGTTGAGATAGGCTGTGACCATGGGCTTGTCCCCAAGATCTTTCCAGTAGGGCACCCGCTCGTCATCCGGGATGACATCCACCGGGGCTTCCGGCTCTTTCTTCTCCGGTTCGGCTTGTGCCTTGGTGAAAGTCTTGACCTCGGCCTTGCTCGGGTTACGCTTGGCAAGCGAAGTGGTGGTCGCGCTTGCCGTTGCCACTCGTTTTCTCACCCAGGCAGCCGCTCGCGGGAAATTCTCCTCGACTTTGCTATTGCTCGGGTTGCCCAGCACGTTGGCGATTACCGAGGCGATAACCTCCCCTGAGCCGACATAGTTTGGTTGCAGGTAGTAATGGAGCTCCCCTTCTTTCTCCGGGGTAATAGCATCCTTGTCCAGGTCGTATTCCGCACGGAAGCGCTTGTCCTCCATGATCCCCAGACCGGAGTCGATGATATGGCTGACCTGATAGATGGTTTCCCGGGCGAGGAAGTCATAGTCCGCGATAGGGCCGAGTCTGGTGGTTCCGTCTATGGTCTGGCGCTCGAAAAGATAGATGTCATTCCCGTATGTTCGTGCCAGGGCATCGGCCATGCGCTCATGCTCCATGCCGGGGGTGGAGCCGTGGAGGGTGTCTGGCCAGCGATCGGTGAAATTGGGACCGATATTGATTGTGGCGTTGACCTGGTCGGCAATGAGATAGACCCACCGGGGCAGCCTGGCTACAACCTGTTTTACTTTTCCGACAGTGGAGGGGCTGACAGGCTGGTGACCGGCAATGGTGGGGGCTATGACATTGATCCGGTGGATGAAGCTGAGTTTGGGCTTCTGTTTTTCCTCTTCCTTTTTTTCTTCTTCCGATACTTTCGCCGGGATTCGGTTATGTGGATCGAGCCTGGCGATACACTTTCTGGCCATTGTCTCTGCCGGGAGACCGGCGAAGATCTTGGCAGTATCTCGATAAATCTGGACGGCTTTCTTTATGTCTCCGGAGGCTGCGTAGGAATGAGCCATATAGATATAGACTTCGGCAGCGCCGTTGCCGTTGGCCAGGGAGTCTTCGAAGTTTTTGGCGGCGGCCCGGTAGCTTCTCGCTTTGTAAGCAGCAAGTCCCTTGTTGTACTCCTCTTCACCTCCGGCCAGAGCCGGAAGCATGGTCAATGCCAGAAGAATCGAAGTGCCCAGTAGTGGTTTT
>JAGQHH010000045.1 GCA_020431945.1 Cyanobacteria bacterium HKST-UBA02
CCAGTGTGTTTGTGGGCCTCACTGTCAATGGTGCATTCGACAAGGAGCCCGTCTTCCTTCCTGCAAAAGAGTATCAGCATCTCACTCTGATCAAGTCCGAGGAGCTGGAGCAGAAGCTTCGCCAGCACTCTCCTGAAGTAACCGAGTTGGTTTTCTTCATGGAGTCCAAGAGCGTCGCCGTGCTCGGGCCGGGCTTCGAGAAAGAGTCCCTGGTCTATCAGGCTGATGTAGACGAGCTCAAGAAGCTCGCCACCGAGGCGCATATCCCCTACAGCGAGCGCCCCGGCGACCGGCTCAGCGACTTCTCTTCCACCACCAAAGGCTGGTGGTGGGTAGGTCTCGTCGCTCTTATCGCCGCCACCGGTTTCTTCCTGTTCAAGCGACGCAGCGAGGACATGCCCAACCGTGTGACCACTTTCTTCCTGGTGGGCAAGTCCCGCGTGGATCTGTTCATCGAGAAGAAGAAGGTCAAGAAGAGCAAGTTCTATCTCTGGGGACTGGGCGTCCTCGTCGCTGTATTCGCTGTTCTGATGGCGGTTCATGCGATGGTCTCGCCGCCTGTCCGGCAGCTTCCTGCCGAGTACAGCCGGGTCCAGAAGACCACCGCCTGGCAGCTCGAGCGCTATCTCAAGCAGTCGCCCGGAGATTTCGAGCGAGCCGTCGTCATCGACGAGCTCAACGCCGTCT
The DNA here is from genome assembly GCA_020431945.1 of Cyanobacteria bacterium HKST-UBA02. The sequence continues at coordinate 688 of JAGQHH010000045.1, forward strand.
ATGTCGTGCTCAAGGGTGCGCCCAAAGAAGATGCGGCGGACGACAAGCCCACCGCCTTCGGCCGGATCGCTCTGCCGGACCCCGACAGCGCCAGCCAGGTCGCTGAGGCGAAAAGCCTCATCGCCACGCTCGCGGCGAGCAAAGTCTCCACCAAGCACGTGGATGTCGAGCTCAACGACAATGTTTTCTCGAAGATGAACAGTTTCTGGAGCACTCTCTTCATCGTGCTGGGCGTCTTCACCGGCGTCTGGCTCATCGGAGTCATGCTCAACTGGGACAACTGGCGTCAGGAGGAAGGCGTCGCACCGCCCAAGCGCAACGGCACCGTCCCCGCTGCCGGACCAGCCAGCTACGCCGTCGGCGGAGCCGTGGAAGTCCGGGAGGAGGACAAGAAGACCTTCAAGGACGTGGCAGGCTGCCAGGAAGCCATCGACGAGCTTCGCGTGGTGGAAAAGAAAATCCGCCGCCCGCGGCTGTACAAGGCATTCGGCGCCCCGGTCCCGTCCGGTGTCCTGCTCTACGGACCTCCGGGTACCGGTAAGACCTTGCTCGCTCGAGCTCTCTCGGGCGAGATCGGCGGTCACTTCGAAGCCCTCTCGGGCTCGCAGTTTGTCGAAATGTATGTGGGCGTAGGCGCCAAGCGTGTTCGCGAGGCTTACACTCGCGCTCGGGCGGCAGCTCGAAAGAGCGGTCGCATCTCGATCATCTTCATCGACGAAATCGACGCCATCGCCAAGAAAAGAGGCGGCGGCGCAGAGAGCGGCGGTGACAAAGAGTACGAGCAGACCCTCAACGAGCTGCTCGTGCAGATGAACGGCTTCGGCAACCACGGTCTGGTTCTCACCATGGCCGCCACCAACCGGCTCGACATCCTGGACGAGGCTATCCTGCGTCCGGGTCGTTTCGACGTCAAGGTCCAGGTGCCCAAGCCCGACAAGAAGGGCCGGGCGCAGATCTACAACGTCTACCTGCGCAAGCTCAAGATCGTCCTCAACGCCGAAGGCGAAGAGGCGCGCACCGCGGCTTACGAGAAGCTGCTCGATGATCTGGCGCGGCGGAGCCACGACTTCTCCGGCGCCGAAATCGAAGGTGCCATCAAGAATGGTGCCACCATCGCGGTCGAGCGTCAGTTCGGTGAAGTCACCGACGACATCACCGACGAGCAGTTCGAAGAGTACCAGTCCATGGCGATCATCACCGTCAACGACCTCAACGAGGGCGTGGACAAGATGGCTTACGGCACCCAGATCAAGTCCCGGGTCCGCACGGACAAGGAGCGCTGGGCGACCGCCATCCACGAGTGTGGTCACGCCACGGTGCCGACGGTGCTGGGCGGCGATCCGGTGAACCGGATCACCATCGTCATGACCGACAAGTCTCTCGGTCTGATGGACAGCTCTCCTGAAGAAGGCGAGCGTTACGACTGGACCGATGCGCAGTTCCTCATCCGGCTGCAGATGATGCTTGCCGGTCGTGCTGCCGAGAAAGTCATCCTCGGCAAGATCTCCACCGGCGCCAGCAACGACTTCGAGCGCGCCAGCGCCCTGGCTCGCCAGATGGTCGGATTCTACGGCATGTCCAAGGAATTCGGCGTCAAGTCGCTGCCGCTGGATCGGCATGGCTTCCCGGTGAGCAACATCGGCGAGATCATGCTCGACAAGTTCAACGCCACCTGGGGCAAGCTCATCGACGACATGGAAGCGGCTACCGATGCCATCATCGCGAAGCACCGCCCCCAGATCGAAGCCTGCGCCAAGGTCCTCTACGAAGAGGAAACCCTGACCGGCGATGATTTCCGTCGCATCTGGCGGGAAGCCACTCCGGCTGCAGCCGATGAAGGCGACGCCGCGGCTACTGCCGACGACACTCAAGCCTGAGGAGCATGACATGACAGCCAGGAAAATTCTGCAACTCCTTGTGCCGGAGCCCGGCGAGCCGCTCTGCAGCGGTCAGGAGTTCGTCGCCTGCTGCGGTCAGCACGTCTATCTCAGTCACTACCACACGGTGGTGACGGTCAAGAACGTGAAGCCGCGTGCCTTTTTCGGCGGCGCTCCCATGGCTCTGGCCTGTTCGGTGGCTATCAGCGGCCGCACCTACGAGTCGCAGCAGTTCGACATCACCCACGACGACATCGGCAAGACCCTGTTCTGTGCCGGTTTCCCGTGCCTGACCATTACCGGTGTCGACGAGGAGGCCGGGGAGGTGACATTCACCATCTCGGAAATCGTCGAGCCCTGCGACCCCGATAGCTGTCCCTGGTAATTCTCGGGACAGTGCCCTGTCTTCCGCTGCTGCTCTCATCTCGCACGATCGAGGGCAGCAGCGGCGAGACTCTTCTCGAAATCGTTCCGGGGCGCAAGCCCGCCGAGCGATTTCGTTTTCTGCGAGAAACAACTAAAAGGGATAGTAGCTGGCCGGAGCGCCTAATTCGCCAGTGAAACGAAGCTTCCTTGTGCGTGATTTCTTTTGAGAAATAATTTTCGGTGGTTTTTGATTCCTCAAAAGAAATCATTTGGCGTTTTGATATCGTTTGAGAAATCAAACAGACTTAGATGTGCTGATTTCGAGGCACAAAGATACAGGTCGAGATTGGCGAGATCAGTGACGGGGGAAGTCGTATTGATCAGACGAGCCATGCCTTTGATCGCTCTATCCGGGGCTCTACTGGGGGGTGCTCTCGGGAGCGTCCTTCCCGGTCATGCTTACAATGTCACGCTCGAGACTACAGGGACTGCCACTGTTGGCCGGTCGTTGCAGGAGTACGAGGCGAATGTCCTTGCCAGGGTGGCGGCGCTTTCGGGAAGAGAGAAGGTGCCGGATAAAGCAGACGGAACGATTACAATCAATCAAGACGGTGTCGTAGTAGAGGTCGATGTGACAGGCACTCCCGGCGCAGCCATGGTCAGGAAGCTGAAAGCCGCCCGCTTCGCAAAAATACCCGGTCTGGAAAGCAGCGGTACCATCAAGCTCGATTTTTCCATTGCCGAGCTTGCTTCGCCTCCCTACAGCCGTGAGGCAGTGGCCATGCGCGGCGACAACTTGGTCATGCGCAATGAGAAGCCGGCCGCCATCGCTACTACGAGGACCCACCTGATTTCGAGCAGGCAGGCTCTGCCGGTGCCCTATAGCGAGGCGGATCGCAATTTCGATCGGGAAATCGTCTCGCTCTACAAGCAGCTTCCCTCCTTTGTGCTGGAAGCGCGGAGGCATAGAAGAAGCAACGATTTCTCTGAGGAGCAGCTTCAGATGGAGCTCCTGAGATGTCGCAAACAGAAGAACTGGGCTGGTGCGTGCAATATCCTCCTGATCATGCTCAAAGCGCCGGTGGAGAAATCGGAGCTGGGCAGAGTCAAAGAATGGCTCGAGATACTGGAGGATATGTCTGGCAAGCTCGACGAGGGCGGCAAGCGCACGGTGATCCTCGCTTTGATAGAGCTTGCCGCACACTCCTCGCATCGTCCCGAGAGCGTAGTCGGGAGGGAGCTTCTCTTGCGACAGGCAGAAGTGCTTCTGAATCGCGACTCGAATGACGAGCCCTCTATCCATCTAACACTTTCAAAGGAACTTGCCAGTCACTACCAGCGTGCGCGAAATCAGGAGCAGGAGCGCAAAGCCAATCTCGAGGTCCTCAAGTACACCCTGGCGGTGAATCCTGTCGACACCCGTGCTGCAGTTCGGGCCTACCAGACGGTGCTGGGCGATCGGATTAGTGCCGGTGACCAGAGCGCTGCAAGAGAAACCCTGGATGAATACAGAGTCTTCGTCGAAAAGCGTCTGGGCTCTGAGAGCCTCGAACTGATACCGGTAATAGTATCGTCGCTGCAGGTTGAAACTGACGAAAAGAATCGCAGTGCGTCGGTTGCCTCAATCGCCAAGCTGGTTGATGCGTATCGACCGACGCCGGTTTTCGATATTCTAGGAGACAGGCGGGATGAGTCCGAGCGTAATGCAGTGACGTCCCTGCGAACAGGCTCGGACTATCGGGGGTCCGTTTCGCCTTCTCTTGGCCCTGACGAAGCATTAGCCCTGGCACGGCTCGCTTATAAGCTTCAATTAAGGACCCGTGGCTTCGACCAGGGGGTTTTTTCGAATCTCTGCCGGGTGCTCGATTCCCAGGGCAGGTTCGAGCAGGTCGTCACTTTCTATCGGGAAACCATTGCTTTCTTCGAAGTCAGGGCTTCGGACAGCGAGCTCGGCAGCTATCTTCCTTATCTGAGCCGGGGCTATGTTTCCGCTCTGAAGAAGATTGGGGCCGATGAAACTGCTGACAGTGTCATGCAAATGCTCAAGGAAGCGGAAGCGAAGCGGGAAAAGGCTTCCATAGAGCGGGCGGAAGCAAGACTGGCCGGATTCGAAACGGCTACAATCGATCCCCTGCAGTTGCTCGATTCCAGGCTTTCGCTCATTCGTCTCTATCGAGGACGCGATGAGAAGAAGATCGTCTCCCAACTCGAAAAGATGTCCCAGGACTTGAGGCGGGCTCCGGCGGAGGCGATCCGTCCCGGTCTTGATGTTCACCTGATTCTAAGTCTCCGGGGCGAACACGCCCTGAACAGCGATCGTGTCTTCGAAAAGCCCCTGGTCGATCTCTTTCGCACTCTGAACGAGCGTACGCCTGGTGGGCTTTCACGCAATACCTTGCAGCTCTTGAGTCCTTCCCGATTCGGCTCTGCGGCGCCCAATTTCAACGCAGTTCTGAACTCCCTTGGTGTCCGGGAAAGCCCAGTCGGCCGGTAAGCTTGGATACCGCATGGGCTGCCTGGATGTCAGGAGAGCGTAATTCGCTCAAGTGTAATCGCCCCGCCGGTCATGGGTTTCGGGAGCAGACCCGGACAGTGCACTTGTTCTTCCGGGAAAGTAGCTAGTAACTTACATTGATCAATTCTTTGAACTTCAAACGAACAGAAACTCCTTAATCAAATCCCGAAATCTGCACTGACAAACAACTATAACTGGCGACTCAGCCATGGGGCGGGTTGCGCAGCAGTGACCGGGAACAACCTGAAACCTTTTCACTATGATGAAACGAGGTCATTCCAATGGGAATCAATTCACCTGGCTCGACCCGGGAAAAGCGCATGAGATTGCGCGATCTTGGCGTCGAGATTGGCATTTATCCTACTGGGACTTTCAACGCCATCACCGATGTAGAGGGCGTTCTGGTAGGACATGTCACCCTGCGCTCCGGCAAGGGTAAGCTGGTCGCCGGCAACGGACCCGCGCGCACCGGGGTGACAGCCATCATTCCCCATGGTGGCGATATTTTCAGAGACAGGCCCAGCGCAGGCGCCTTTGTCCTCAACGGTAATGGAGAATTCACCGGGCTTTCCTGGCTCGCCGAGTCGGGATGTCTGGAAGGACCGATTCTCCTGACGAACACACTTTCCGTGCCCAGGGTCGCCGACGGTGCCATCACCTGGATGCTGGCTCGCTATCCCGAGCTCGGCATCACCGAAGACACCTATCTGCCGGTGGTCGGGGAGTGTGACGATAGCGCTCTCAACGACATCAGAGGGCGCCATGTGAAAGCTCATCATGCCGTGAAAGCTCTCGACAGGGCTTCATCGGGACCGGTGGCAGAAGGCGCCGTTGGCGCCGGCACCGGCATGATAAGCTTCCGCTTCAAAGCCGGCATCGGCACCAGCTCCCGGGTCTTACCCGTCGAAAACGGCGGCTACAGCGTCGGCGTGCTGGTCAATAGCAACTTCGGTTCGCGGCATCAGCTGCGGATCGACGGCATAAATGTCGGCCGGGAGATCACCGATCTGCCGGTCAGCGAGTTCCGCGACGGCTCGATTTGCATTGTCGTCGCAACCGACGCTCCCCTGAGCTCTCTCGAGCTGGAGCGTCTTTCCCGGCGGGCGGCCATGGGCCTGGCTCGCACGGGTGCCACCGCCCAGAATGGCAGTGGCGATTTCGTGGTGGCGTTTTCAACGACGCGCCTGGTGAGGCGGAAGCCCGACAATCCGGTGTTGATGCTCCCCGAGCTCGACATCGAGCAAATCGATCCCCTCTTCGAGGCAGTCGCCGACGCAACGGAAGAAGCTGTGTTGAACAGCCTTCTGTCGGCCAAAACCACCATCGGCCGTGACAGCAACATCGCTCATGCGCTGCCCATCGGGCGCTGCCTGAGCATTCTCAACCGTCATGGCAAAGGCATCTCAAACCAAAGAAACAGAACGGAGTAACTCATGATCACCCGCAGGATTCCGGCAGGAGCGATCATGGTCGACTTGCCTGATATCCGGCAGCCCGACGACTATTCGTGCGGCGCCGGGATACTCATGTCGATCGCCTGTTTTTACGGTGTGGGTCCGATGGAGATCGAGGACTTCAAGAAGGCACTCGGCACCAACCCGATCTACGGGACCTATCACCGCGACATCGCCCGCTACGCCAATGAGCTCGGGCTCAATGCCGAGGTCACCTGGGATATGAGCAAGCGGCGGCTCCAGTCGCTGCTTCGCCACCGGGTACCGGTCATCCTCTCGATCCAGGCATGGGCCGAGGATGAGGTGGTTTATCTCGACCCCGACCACAACAAGGACGGGCACTATGTCGGTGCTATCGGCTATGACCGGACCGACAACTTCTACTTCATGGATCCCAGCATCACGGCGCGCCGCGGCTTCCTTTCCTGGCCCGAGCTCGATCGTCGCTGGCATGAGGACGAAGGCTTCGAGGAAGCCGAGGTGCATCAGCATCTGGGCATCATCATCAAGCCCGGTCGCCGTCGTGGCGCTCAGCGTGCCTGGCGGATCGGGTAACCCTTTCGATACAGGAGCAAGAAAATGAGAACGCAAGAAAAGGTGTTTTGCGACCTGTTCCATCGGAAGGGCGGGAGAATCGCTCTTTCGGGGCTGTATCGAGCTCGTCTCGGTCGCCGGGAGGGGCAGGGCATCTGGATTGTGGACGGCTTCAAGGTCGTCAGAGACCTCTATCCGCCCTTTGTGATGGGTGGAAACGATCAGCGCTATCGTTTCAATCCTGATGACGACATCTGGATCGACAACCGGATCGGTGTCGAGGAGCTCGAGTACACCATCGCTCACGAGCTCATCGAGCGCCGGCTCATGCTCGAAAAAGGCATGACCTACGAGAGGGCTCACAGTCAGGGTCTGGCTCTCGAGAAGAAGATGCGCATTCGCCATCGCAGGAGTGTCAAGAACCACGCTCGGAAGGTGGACAGCATGTTGCTGCCCTTCCTGCGCATGCCCTTCGGGCGCGCCCGGGACGGTGTACGCGTCTTTATCGTCGATGGACCTCTGGTCCGGCGGGAGCTCGATGGAGACTTCTGCTTCGGTGCCAATGACCTGGCTGCGGACTATGTCCCGGCTGGCGAGATCTGGCTCGATTCGGCGATGTCCTGCGAGCACGCTTACTATGCTCTCCTTCATCAGAGGGAAGAGCGCCGGCGTCTCGCTTCGGGAATGCCCTGGGACGATGCTTACGAGTCCGCTCTGGCTTTGCGAATCGCCGAGCAGAATCGTCAGGAGAGTCTTGCTCTCCGGCACGAATCCCGGCTCCAGGAGGTCGCCTATGGCGTGCGGGAGCGCGGTGTCAAACGCGCTTGACGCGGATTTGTGCGAAACAGCCGGGGTGAGACTTCATCACCCTCGCTGTTTCGCTTTCTCTCTTTAAAGACTAAAGAATATAGTAATAAGCCTGTGTCGAGAAAAGTCGACCTCATGGTCGGCTTTCTCGTGGCATTCAGGGTCGACCCAGCTCGTAGGGATTCCAGGTAACCAGGATTGACGTGCTGTACCAGAAAGCGCAGCTGGTGATGTCGCCGCCGCACTCCAGTCGGTAGCTGGTCAGACAGGGGTGGAGACCCTGCAGGCGGCAGTAATTGAAGACCTGTCTGGCGGCTGGATTCAGGCGGGAGACGAGCGGACATTTCCAGAATCTAGAAACGATGCCGTAGGAAAAAGTAAACGGGTTGCTGTGGTGGCGATTGCCCTCATGAACCTTGCAAATCTCGGCAAAGTGCCTTCCCTCGCGATGGGCGGCGGCGATGATCCCGGGAATGTCATCGATGGCGGTCTGGACGCACTGAGACGGCTCTTCTGGGGACGGCGCGCCCTTAGATTGTTGCAAAACCCTCATTATCTGGCGTTTTAAGTTCGAATTCATTGGTTCTTCCTTTCCTGTTTTTTTAATCCGGCCCCATCCACTGCGCGAAAGCGCCGGTAAGGGAATCAGGCTGAAAGGCATTTTGGGTTCTGGGTTCTGTGGAGGGAGTCCTGGAATTATTAGTCGGTTTGATAATTTATTGTTGTCATGAGGTGTGCGTAAAAGCAATTGAAACTGGTCCAAATGGCCTGTGCCGCGACCGGATTCGGATGGTTTGACTCGTACTGGTATTGCCTGTGCGTTTCGAATTGGTCTTTCCCGATCGCAGCTATCCCTTCTTTCTTTCTTGAAGTAAAATTTACTAGACCTGATAGTGGCAATTCTTCTTAAAGAGCAAGCCTGTGGCTCCGTTTTAGGGAGTCCATCAGGCTTGGCTGGAAACTTGGGTCTGGTGCCCTTCGATTAATCGGTCAGGCCCGGGGCCGGCTCTTGAACTGGTCAGCCAGCCAGAAACGGTTGCGGACCACGGCATAGCCGCCGAGCAAACCGTAGATTGCCACCACGGGCAGGACCGCGTAGATGACATAGGCGAGACCGGCGAGCTCCATGCGGGCTACCTCACCGGTGGCCATGGGCCACATGACGGAGGCGGTGCCGAAGAATACGGCAGCGCCGGCAAAGGCGACGAGGGTCCGGGCGAAGCCGCCACGGGTGGTGTCGCAGACGAAGCCGATCCAGCGCGAGAGCGCCCAGATCAGACCGACCGGAGAAAGGACCACGAGAGTCCAGAAGAGGATGAATTCGAGCATTGCTGCAAGACCTCGATTTATAGGTGGTTTGGAAAGGACCGGCAGCCGGAGACGACTGTCTCCGGCCACCGGCAGAATTTGAAGAACGACGATTCACCGGTCCAGAACCCTTGTCAGAGACGGGGTCAGAACCAGTATTCCTGCATCGCTGTCAGGAAGTCCACGGAGAGGTCGGGTACATCGACATCTCCCAGCACTGCGTCGATGCCGCAGTAGGGGCACAGGGCAGTGCTCTCACCGTCCGTCCACTCCTTGATCTCGTCGCAGCGGAAGGTGGTGACGCAGTGGAAGCAGCCGCACAGGTCGCTGGACTCGATGGAGTCCCGGTGATGCGAGCTGTACTGGTGCGCTTCCTGCAGCGTTTCGGTGGAATGAGCCATAGGCTGTTATCTCCTCTCGAGCAGGTTGATTGCCGAACCGATTACTCCCAGGTGTGGGGCCGGATGCACATGCAGTCCCAGAGCAGGCGCTGGCAACCGCCGCAGCGGTTCTTGTAGGCCGGCTCGCAGGTCGTGCAGATGTCGGTGTATTTCATGCCTCCCTTGAGGGTGTCACCACAGGTGGGGCATGATTTCGCTGTCTCGACCGTGGTGCTCCCGGTCGGGGCGGCGCTGGATGAACGGTTCGTGGTTTCGTTGCACATAAGCACCTCTTCACTTGTTACGTCTGTGGTAGTAGCTGTGGACAGCAGGATTACTGCACGGCTACGCGCTTCTTCTCGAGTCCCTCCTGCGCTTCCGGTCGAATTCCACTCCAGCTCCAGTCCGATACAGAACGCTGAGGGCGCTCGGCTTTCGACTTTTCATGGTTGAGATGGTGGGCTGGTTGGTTTCTTACAGAATCGAAGTAAAGAGAAAGAGAAGACTCCCTTTACTACAAAACCTGAACAGTCAACTCAATAAGTTTTTGATTTCGAAGGGTAAAAGAGCATAAAGAGTAGTTTATAGAATTCAAGACCATTGCCGGTCTCCCTGGACGTCGAAACCTCAGTACCGCGGTGGTAAGGATTGTTGTCAAGAGTGCTCGCCGCCATTCCAGGTGGCTAGCGCAGCTGGGAGAGAGACAGCGAATCAGGCGGAAAGGAGGACAGACCTGTCTAGCGCGTCAGAGCGTGTCTGCTGATGCTGTTGTTGTGACCGGTATCGAAAATTCTGGGCACGATTCCATTGGGTCCCTGGCTCCAGGTGACGCGATTGTCGTGACCTGTGACCCCTATGGAGCCTATGGTCTCGAGGACAACGCGATTGTCGTGACCCATGATGTTGATTGCCTGGCAGTAGCCGCGAACCGTCACCTGGTTGTTTCTGCCGGTGATGGCGATGCGTTGCCCGTTACAGTCGATCACTCTGGTCTGATCGCGGCCGGCAATAGTGATGTTTGCGCTGCCGCCTGAACCGAGGACTCCGTCGACAGTGCCCAGGGCTGTGTCGATTCCGGCCCTGGCGAAATTGCCGATGGTGGCACCGAGACCGCCAATGTTGACTCCGCCGGGGGTTACAGAGATACCGGTATTCGCCCCGGGGGTATTGGCGCCGATTTGAATTCCGCCGGGTCCGATCCCGATTCCGGCATCAGCTCCCGGTGTCGTGCTGCCGATATTGATGCCGCCCGGACCGATGCCTATGCCGGCATTGGCTCCTGGGGCACCGACTGAAATTCCACCCGGCCCGATGCCGACTTGGGACTGAGCCCCGGGTGTGTAGCTGTTGATGTTGATGGCGGAAGGCTCACCGGAGTTGATTCTGACAGTGTCGGTGGATGTCGGTGTCGAGGAGACTATGGTTATGTTGCCGCCGTTTCCCGGAGCAGAGCCGGCATGGCTTGCCGAGAGGCTGGCATCGTCCTGACGCGCATTGCCTTGCAGTGGTCCGGTTTTTCTCGCGGTTGCGTTCTGCATCGCCTCGAGACGGTCCAGGAGAGCCCGGGCTTTGAAGAGGTCGATCCGAGACCGGGTGAAAAACTCGATAGCCTGGTTTCGATCGCCGGATGACGCCTGGCTGCTTGCTTTGCGCGCCAGATCCAGGGCGCTGTTGGCTGCCGCTGCGATGGCGGTGTCGGAAGGAGCGGCGGGCAGGGTCTTGCTGATCTTTTCCCGGGCCAGGTTGAAGTCTTTCTGGCTTTTTTCCTTCTCGGCATTCGAGAGGGGAAACTCGAGACGGCTCTCGAAATCGGCCAGAGCCTGCCTGGTACCCTCGATGGCGCTTTTAGCCTCGAGTATCGGTCCCTGGCTCGGGCTATGACCCTGGCTCGAGACCGGGGCAGGAAAGCCCGCCGTCAGTAGAAGAGAGAGGCTCAGAAGGGGAATGAATTCTCTTGTGTGACGGAACATGCGCAGTTTTCTCCTCTGGATCGCATCGTCGTGGACTGAGTGATTTTCTACCAATGTCCCGGGGGCGTCAAATTTGGTCGGGGTGCTAAGTCGGGCGTGGATCTGGGCATATTTTCATTACTTAGTAAGCTGTACGCTCGCGGAACTCAGGGAAATATGCCGGCAAGAGGTAAAAAGGGAAACCTGCTTATCCTTATCACCTGCGTGATTGCGGGTATCATCCTGCTGCTCTTGTTTTTCATCCTGGGCTATATGCGCATCGTCGGCTCGAGCATGGAGCAGAAGACCGCCATCGAAGCAGCGGCCCTGGCTGCTGCCCGGGATATCAGCCGGATCGTCATCGAGGTTCCGGACATAGGCTTCATCGGAATCTCGGACTCGGCGCCCAATGGTTCTGCCACGACCGCCGCAGACGGCTTCGATCTGAGCGTCAGCAGTATCAATACCCTGATTGGAACCGCCCGGCTCGATCTGATCATCGCCGACCGGATGGACATTCCCGAGTGGGAGGAGCTGGCCAGAGCGGACCTGGCTAGAGCCATCCAGGCGGGGACGCAGCTCGAGGCGGCTCTGGATGCGGCGGTGGCGCCGGGGGGCATGGGGGTCGACAAAGACGGGCAGAAAGTTAGCCCTTATCAGAGCGCCGAGTCGGCCTATGTGCAAAACCAGATCCGCCTCACCGGCTCGTCCAGTTATGTACCGGGCAGTCTCTCTCTGGAGATGGGAGTGCTTGGAGAGCCGACCAGAACGACCATACCCCTGCCCAACCCGACCAGCGCCGATCCCAGTTTGACCAATAGCAACACCATAGGTGGGTTCTACAGCTCTTATACGAATCTGCCTTTTAAAGGCGAAAACTTCGTTTTTGCCGGGATCGGAGACTCAGTCACTCTTGTCGAGCATAAGCGCTGGCGCCCCAGCCTCAATATCCTGCCTTACCAGTTTCGCTCCATAGTCAGAGCCCAGGCGGTGCAGGAGCTGCATGACGCCAAGGCCGGCAATCGCCAGGTGCAGGCAGTGGCTGCCGCACAGACCGCTTCGGTTTTCGACCCGAGACCGGCACCCGGGGCTCTGACGATAAGCTTTCCTGATGGCAGACCGGATGGGCCCGAGTCTCTCAACAAACCTCTCGATCTCTATGGAGCCAGTCTCAGTCAGGGATCGGACAGCTCGGACTATTACTTCATCCAGGACGGCGATTTCCCGATAGCGATCAATAGCCGGGTGCAGTACGACGGCAACTGGCCGATTACCAGCGACCCCAACCGGCTCGCCTCATCAGCATGCAAGCTGGCTGCTTATGACTGGATCCGGCGTGCCGGCACGAGAGCCAATATAGACAGCCTGGTGGGTATGCACAATACGATTTTCAATCCTCAGGGTCCCGATGTCCCCTGGCCTCCGAGCAATCCCCAGGGCAATATCCCGGACGGGATCATGCATATCTACAAGTTCGATCGTGATGGAGTGGTGGTCTACCGGAGCAAGCCAATCAAGCCGTATCCGTGGTACTGCGTGAGCGACAAGCAGACGCTTGTCGAGTGTTATGAAGCCATCACCAACGGTGCAACTGCTTTCTCTGTCCAGCCTGTGCCTCTGCAGATCATTCCCGGGCTGGCGATTCCAGCCGGCAAGGTGGAGTTTACGCCGCAGTACGATCTCTTCGTGAGGATCTATTCTCGCCGTCTAGGCAAGTCCGTTGGCGGCAAGCATGGCGGCGAGCCCATGGACAACGACTATGTAAGTTACGGCAATGTAGAGCCTCTCAAGCTTTCCCTGGAAGGCACCCGGGGCCGGGCCAGTTATCCGAGCCTCTCGCGCTGGTATATCGGCGCCAAGACCAAGAGCGCCTCTACCGGTATCGGCATCGGTGCCATTCCAACCCTGATGCCTCAAGATGACTTCGCGTTCAAGTGGGGAATCATCAGCTCGAACTCCACGGCAAGCCCCAACGTCGATCGAGGCGGTGGGCTCTATGAAAAATATGATGCTACAGGCAGTGGCTTGCGGCAGACTTATCAGCGGACCGGATCGGTTGCCGATATCCGCTTCCGCAGGCTGGTCAAGGCCACCGACCCGATTTCCGGAATTCTAGCCATTTTTGCCGGACGCCAGGTCGGCTATGTCGGCGAGAAATAGACCCTGAGCCTATGAGCGACGAGAGTACCAGCTATGAACTTCGTCCCGGCGAAGTGCTCGGCGACCAGTATCGGATCCTCGGTACTCTGGGCACAGGCGGCATGGCGGTGGTCTATCGGGCCGAGAGCCTCAAGCACGGGGGCGAGGTGGCGATCAAGACCCTGCGGGTTCGAGATCCCGAGGTGGAAGCCCGGTTCGCGCACGAAGTGAGGGTGCACAGCCGCCTCAATCACGCCAACATCGTCCGGGCTCTCGATTGCCTGGTGGACGAGGCTGCCGGACGGACCTATTTCGTCATGGAGCTCTTCGATGGCGAGACGCTCAAGGATATCCTGCGCAGGCACGGCGCGCCGAGTGGCGGGCGGATTATCTACGAGATCTTGCGTCAGCTCACGGACGCCATCGATCATGCCCACAGGCAGGAGGTCGTCCATCGCGATATCAAGCCGGCCAATGTGATTGTCTCGTTCCGAGAGGGAGAGGTCGGAGTGAAGATCGTTGATTTCGGCATCGCCAGGATCGTCGAGGATATGCAACGTTTGACCCGGGAAGGCACTGTGGTTGGCTCGGCTTTCTATATGAGCCCCGAGCAATGCATGGGCTCGGCTCCGGATCGGCGCTCGGATGTTTACGGTCTGGCTTGTCTCGCCTTCGAGCTTGCCACCGGCTTGCTTCCCTATCGTGACGGCGATATCACCCGGATCATGGAGCAGCATTGCGATCCGCATACTGCACCACCGTCGGTGACTGAGGTCCTGCCGATGTTCCCGGGGGCGAAGCAGTATGACGCCATGATCGAGAAGGGCATGCAGACTGATCCTGACGAGCGTTTCCAGTCTATGGGCGAGTTCAGGAAAAGCCTGGATTTCTGGTGTCGCTCGGTGGAGCCGGACAGGCTGGCGCCACTACCGGTAGCGCCGGAGCCATCTTTGGGCGGGGGCCCGAAGCCGGCTCGAGTAGCTGATCTGCCCGAGGGCGAACGGGAGGATATACGCGATCTGGTCGGCGCTCAGCGCTCGGCTCAGATCGATGCTTTCTGGCGTCAGGGCGAAGAGCAGGATCCCGGCGGCTCGCCCTCTTCCGGCGCTTCCGGTTTTTCTGGAGTGACCAGAACAGTGGTTATCGGAATCCTGGGAATGGCGCTACTTGCCGGCGTCTCGATGCTCGCCGCCCCGGCGCTGGAGAAGGTTTTCGCTACAAGAGCCGATGCTGAGAGAGCAGGCAGTTCGAGCAATTTAAGCAATTCCGGCAGCCCGTCTTCTCTCGGTGAGCCGGTTGAGGCCGATTCCGGTTCGGATTCCGGTTCAGATTCAAGTTCGGATGATGAGGGCAGCAAGCCTGTTCGAATTCTTGCTCCGGGCGTCTATCGCTAATCTCGAGTTGACTCTATCGGGCCCGGAAGAACTCTTTGAAGAGCTCGAAGATCATATTCGAATCTTCCTGCCTGCCGTCTCTGTCTCTTTCCTGCCAGCGGCCGAGCATCCACATATCTGATGCCTGTCCGAGCCCGAAGAGGCAGCAGATGAGCAAGTCCATGGGCAGGTCCTGGCGGACCGCTCCGAGGCTCTGCCCGTCGCTCAGGGTGGTGACGAACCAGTCCTGGGTCATGGCCTGCATGTTGCTATAAGTCTGCATATACATCTCGGGGGACTTTGAAGCTATAACGATTAAACGAGCGGCTTGCGGGTCCTGCTCGAAGAATTCGAGGCTGCGATCGAAGAGCTCTTTTGTTTGCCCCCACCAGGCTTCTTTCGAAGATGGCTTTTCCCAGTCTCCTATATAGGCGGTGAATTGCTCGACGGCCTCGAGAACGATAGTGGTGAAGAGGTCTCGCTTGTCGTCGAAATAGTAATACATGACACCCTTGGAGAGCCCGAGCTTCTCGATGATGGCATTGTAAGAAGCGCCCTCGAAGCCGTGGAGAGCGAATTCTTCGGCGGCTGTATCAAGTATGGCCCGGCGTTTCTCGTTATCTAGTCTGGCGAACCTCGGTCTGGGCATGGGGCTCCTTTTGTTTTCTCAGGCGGTGCCAGGCGGCGATTCCCCGGTCGGCGGCGACCAGGTGACTGGTTCCTGACCGGCTCGATCGGGGTCTGGTCGATTTTAGCAGGGCATAGTCATCAGGTTGAATGAGTTTGAGCTCCGCCTGGAGCGTGAACCAGGTGAACAGCCTGTCGATGAATGGGACGCGTACCAGGACCTGGAAATAACGCGCAGCTATCCAGGTGTTCTCTTCGTCAACCGGAGTGCAGGCGACCAGGGCTGCCAGGTCGCTGCTCCCGCCCTGACCGAGGGTGAAATAGAGCATTCCGGGAAAAGCAATGTCTATTTCCATGGACAGACCTTTGCTCCGGGGATTGCTCTCGTCTCTCATGGTGCCCCGGGTCCTGATGATTCCATCTTCCTGGATCACTTCGAAGGGGTCGAGACGGGTGATTCGGCTCGAGATCCAGGGCCGGTGCGCAAAGGGAACATGGTGCATATCCATCATCCCTTCCATTACTCTCGAAAATCGGATGTCCCATGTGGTCTGGAAAGTCACCTCGCCGGAATATCCGTCAAGGCTGCGAGGTACCCTGGGCTCTCCTTCAGGAGGTCCATCGCCGAACCACATCCAGATGAATCCGTGGGCTTCCCGGGTCTCGATCATGGAGAGGTCGAGACTTTCCGGTATATGGACTTCCCTGCCCTCGCAGGGAATCTCGGTGCAACGCCCCTGGCTGTTGAAGCAGAAGCCGTGATATTTGCAGCGCAGGTTCCCACTTTCCACCCATCCCAGGGAGAGGTCGGCACCGCGATGGGGGCATGCGGCAGGGGCGAGGCGCGGTCTGTTGTTCGAATCGCGCCAGAGGACCAGGTCTTTGCCGAGCCTTCGCAATGATACCGGGGTGCCGGTTCTGGCAAGGTCCCTGGCAAGATAGACCGCGTACCATTGATCTTCGATCAGCTCTTCGGTCTTACCAATATGCTCTTCTGTTTGGAGCATGATTCTCTCCTCCTTCTCTTTCCAGCGGTGCGAGCGAAATTTCCCTTCTTTCGAACCGCCGGTTAGACCACTGGTCTAATTATAGCAAAAATGCTATTTAAGATCGAATCTCCTGGAGTCTCTCGAGTCCGGTTAGAGTTTCCCGAGTTTTTCTATCTGCTTCCGAGTCCGGATAGAGTTTCTCGAGTTTTTCTATCT
>JAGQHH010000046.1 GCA_020431945.1 Cyanobacteria bacterium HKST-UBA02
CATCTGATAGCTCTTGCGGTCGCCGAACTGCGGAGCAGACTCGGCAGCTTCGCGAAAGGGTCCGTAAAGCGCTGAGGAGAACTTCGAGCTGTAAGCCATGATCGGCACATTCTCGAAGCCGTCTTCATCCAGGGCGCGGCGAATGGCTGCTACTCGCCCGTCCATCATATCGGAGGGGGCGATGATATCGGCTCCGGCGCGAGCCTGGGAGACGGCTGCCCGGGCCAGGACATCGACACTGGCATCGTTGAGAATCTGATTGCCTTCCACAATTCCGCAATGACCATGGTCCATGTATTCGCAAAGGCATGTATCTGCCACGACCATGAGCTCGGGGAACCGTGCCTTGATCTGTCTGGTGGCTTCCTGGACCACTCCTTTGTCGCTCCAGGCGCCCGAGGCATGGGAGTCTTTCACTCTGGGAATGCCGAAGAGGATGATTGACGAGAGACCTTCGTCCATGACCTCGTCGAGCTCGAAAAGAGCCTGGTCGATGCTCTGCTGATGGATACCGGGCATGGAGCTGATCGGTGTTTTGACTCCATCGCCTTCGACTATGAAAAGCGGGTAGATGAGTTGCTCGCGACGCAAATGGGTCTCCCGGACCATGGCTGCCATAGTGGGATTCTGGCGCAAGCGGCGCAGGCGCAGTTGCGGAAATGTGGCTGAGTGACCAGATCGAGACGACTGGGCGGCGTTCTTTTTCTCGGCCGGCTTTGCTTTCTTGAGTCCAGGTCCGGTGCTCACTGTTTAATCTCCTGTTAACTGCGCCTGTCAACTGCGAAGAACCAATATATCCCGGGGGAGTGCCCTCGGCATGTTTTCGCCCCCTGTTTTTAATACTTTGTGGCGTCAGCCCCGGACCACGCGGTTTTTGCCTTGCTGTTTGGCGACTTTCACCGCATTGGTGGCCCGTTCCAGGAGCGAATTGAAATTCTCGCTGCCCGTCATGGATGCAACCCCGGCACTGACAGTCATTTTGAAGAATTTGCCCCCTGATTTGTGCGGGACATTGCCGAAGGAAGAGAGCAGCTCCGAGGCTACCTCCATGGCGTCCTCGATCCTGAGGCTGTCGTCCAGCACCGCGATTTCGTCGCCGCCTACGCGTCCGATGATATCGGTGTGGCGAAAGACTTTCTTGATGATCTGGACCAGGGAGACAATGGTCCGGTCGCCGACGGCGAAGCCGTAATTGTCGTTGACGGCTTTGAGATCGTCGATGTCGAAGATAGTGAGGACCTGCTCGAACCGGTGAGAGCGAACTTTGACGCTGCGCTGGGCGAACTCCATGAAGTGCGAGTGGTTGAGTGTCTGGGTGAGACCGTCATTTTTGAGGAGCTTCTGGAAAATCCGGTAGCGCTCGAGCTTCCCGGCGATGGTGGAGATGAGCAGCTGCGGATTGACCGGCTTGATCAGATGGTCGTCACCCCCGGCACGGGCTGACTCTATGTGAGCTTCGAGCTGATTCTGGGTGGTGAGGAAGAGGATGGGGATAGCGGCGAAACGCTCATTCTGCCTGACGAAGCGAGCGAGCTCGAAGCCATTGATCTCGCCCATCATGATATCGAGCAAGATCAGGTCCGGGCAGAAGGTCAGGAGGGCTTCTTCGAAAAGGCGCGGGTCCTGCTGCCAGAGAACATGGTAGCCGGCTTCTTCCAGTGTTGCTACCAGATATTTGGCCTGGTCCGGATCGTCTTCCACCGAGAGAATGCGATAACGCTCGGGCTTGCCGCGCTCGAAGAGATAGCGAAGTTTTTCGACGATCACGTCGACTTCGGTGGGGAGCTCGAAAAAGGCGTCAGCCCCGGCTTTGATTGCCCCGATTTTATCGAGAAAACCCTGCTCCTCGCTGAGCAGGATTATCGAAACGCTGTCTCCGCCAGGCAGGCTGCGGCAGCCTGCTATGAGGTCGTAGCCGTTGCCGTCGGTGATCGGGACGCATACCATCAAGCCGTCCGGGAACTTGGACATGATGGCATTCTTTGCTTCGTTCCATGATGCGCATGGCCTTACCGCCATGCCGTGATTGTCCAGGGTGCGGGCGAGCTGCCCCAGGCGGTTCCGGTCGCTGGACACGACGATCACGTCCGGCCTGTTGTCTTGCACTATCTGCGGTGTCACAGCCACGGTCAGCAGGTGCGAGGGAGGCGCTTCCTGAGGGGGTTGAGACTTGCCGGCATTCTCCAGCAAGCCCTGCATCTCGGCCAGCATATCCTTGAAGCGGCGCCAGTAGACGATGACATCATCGGGCTGCTCCTGGAACATGGTCATGCACAGGCGCTCTCCGGCCTCGGCCAGGGGTGTCAGCTCGTTGAGGTTGTAGACTCCGGCGCTGCCGGCTATCTGGTGGAAGTGCTCGGCGAGCTGTTTGAGATTCTCCTGGTCCCAGGGACTGCGGGCGAATTGCAGGACATGGGCTTCCATGGGAACCAGCCGCTCCAGGCAGCGAGCGACATAGTTCGCTCTGTGCGAGTCCATCTGGCTGGACCATCCACCTGTCGTTCCTTGCTGTGTCATCGGCTGATTAAATCCTCAACTCCACAAATCAAACATCTACCGCCAGGAGATTGCCGAGCTCGCGGGTGAGCTCCTCGAGATGGAAAGGCTTAGCCAGGTATTTGTTGGCGCCGGCTTCCTTGCACTGCGCTTCTTCACTCGAGCCGTGCCGTCCTGTGAGCATCAGAACAGGCAGAGAGCCGCCGTCAGCGCGGTATTGCTTGCAGATTTCGATACCGGTGACATCGGGAAGATTCCAGTCGAGCACTATGACATCGTAGGCAGGCGCGGCGATTTTCTCGAGTGCCCTGGCGCCGTTGCCGACATGCTCGGTTTCGTGTCCCTGGAACTCAAGCCAGTCGATGAGCGTGTTGGCCAAGACATGATCGTCTTCCACTAGCAAGATTCTGGCCACCTGACATTCCCCTCCGGGCGATTAACCATATTCTATCAGTGAGTGATAATCCCTCTAACGTGGCAAGTTTAAAGAATGAAAGTTCAGATAGCCGCTCTTTTGCTAGTTCTTGCCTTTCCGGTTCCATGCCAGGCACAGTATGGCGACCGTCTGGATGCCATGATCAGACACGAGGAAACCCGAAAGCGCTGGGAAAGCAACGAGCTTGCCGAGAAACGCAGCCGGGAGAAGCGTATGTCGCCGCCTCAAAGGAAGCGACCGGATCGTAGCCCCGAGGCTATTCAGAGAGCAGCCAATTATTCTGCCCATCAGTCTTTTCGAGTAATCGTCGGGTGCGTGGAAAAGGCTGCAAAGCTCGAGGACCTGTATGGTGTTACTGTGAAAGCCACCCGCGAGCGCTGGTCGAAGATGGGAGCCGGCGAGAAGCAGAAGACGCTGGCTGCCATGAAAAACTGGGCAGCAAAAAACAAAGTTCTATCTGTGTCGGTAGAAACGACCACTATGGTTGCGACCGTAAAGATCGATGCCCCGGGAATCACAGGAGTCCATCTCTGGAGTGAAGGCGGTGTCTTCAAGTTCAGCGATACGTTCAAATATTGACGGCTAGTAGATACTGGAGGAGCGGATGAGCTTTCGAATTGGTTTGCCAGGAGCCCCATGTTACTTTCGTCTGGCTGTTATCGTTGCTTGCCTGGCTGGCTCCGCCGGCCCGGCGATGTCTTACGATCCGATTCTCGATCAGAAGGTGAAATATCACCAGTCCAGAGTCAACTGGAAGATCAAAGAAGGTCAGGACAAGATTCGCAAGAGCCGGGAGCGCATGCAGAGCGAGCGCGAGCACCGATCCAGCTATGGCAGCTCGAGCAGTTCCAGGTCTTCGTCGCACAGCTCATCTTCCAGTAGCAGCCGAACTCCCAGTGTCAGCGCCAGCCGCTGTCTGCAGACCTTCATGACTGCTGCGAGCCGGGCTACCAGCCTGGACCAGTTGCATCCTTATGCCATCAGACCGACCCGTGAGTACTGGGGGAGGCTGAACGCCAGTGACAAGCAGAAGACCCTCATGGGTCTCAAGAAATGGGCTTACCACGGTCGTGTAATATCGGAAGATTGCAAGCCCGCGGTGGCGACGGTGCGGATTCAGGCGCCGGGAGTCAAGGGGGCGCATTTATGGGTAGAAGATGGGGTCTGGAAATTCAGCGACGTGATCAAGCAATAGATATCGCCGCTGGTGCCGCCCAAGGCTTTTGTATACCGGTGTAAAGAGTGTGTAGCACGTGTAATCCTTGACATCGAGCGCCTTCTGACCGGATTATTTCTGTCAAAAGCTGATTCAGCTTCACCAGGTGTGTGTCAACGGATAGAGCCGTGGATGGCTATTCTGTCTCTTCGCTCGAGACTGCGGGAGCTGCAAGAAGCAACTTGTCTTGTCAAGCATCATTTCTCTATGGAATGAGAAGCTGCGATTTGGTACCAAAAATATGCTTTTCAAGACACACATAAGGAATCCATCCTCAGAATCGAGTAACGAATCATTCGGCGACATTTAAGCGGTCGAGGCTTGCCAGAAGGCGCAAGCAAGTATGAGTACCCAGCTGCCGTGACCGTCGTCTTCTTGATCGAGAAATGCTCCTTGCATGTCATCCATAAACCCAGGTTCAAAATGGGGACCTCGAATGAAGAAATCCATCGTCCGGAGCGTCTTCGCGGCGCTCTTCTGTCTTGCAGTGCTCATCTTCGCTGCGCCTTCTTCTCAGGCTGCTACCGGCGACGCTCCTGCCGGCCCGCGGGCCGCTTCCTACCAGGACGTTCTCACCCTGCTCAAAGACCACCCTGGAGATGTCTCGACGGTGACGTTCTATACAAGCAGCAACGGCAATATCACCAAGGTGCACATCATGCGAGAGGACAAGGTCCTCGTCTATGCTGATGTGCCCGGTGCCAGAGCCGGCGAGACTCTTGTCGACACCGCTCTTGCTTCGCACCTCACCGTCAGGACCACACTTCTCAGCGAGTCGCCGCCGGTGGTGAACGTCACCACACAGAGCGGCGGTGGCGGCGGTACCAGTAATTACTGGCTCGGCATCCTGGTTACGATTGGAGTCATGGTCATTCTCTCTCTCTGGCTCAATCGCCGGCAGACGAAGATGATGGGCTCCATGGGCAATCAAGCCGACTTCGCCAAGTCCAAAGCGAAGCGTTTCGAGCCGGATTCGGACGTCAAAACCTTCGCCGATATCGCCGGGGCTGAGGAAGCCATCAACGAGATGAAGGACGTTGTCCGTTATCTCGCCCGTCCTGGCATTCTCCGCAAGCTCGGCGGCAAGCCGCCCCGGGGCGTGCTTCTCATCGGTCCTCCGGGCAACGGCAAGACCCTTCTGGCCAAGGCCGTAGCCGGCGAGGCTGGAGCGGCTTTCTACGCGGTTTCCGGCTCTGAATTCGTGGAAATGTTCGTCGGTGTCGGCGCCGGCCGCGTGCGTGATCTGTTCAAGACAGCCAGGGAAGACAAGAAAGGCAAAGCTATCGTTTTCATCGACGAAATCGACGCTGTCGGCCGGCATCGGGGCACCGGTGTTGGTGGCGGCAACGATGAGCGCGAGCAGACCCTCAACCAGATTCTGGTGGAGCTCGACGGCTTTGCCGAGAACTCCAATGTTATCGTCATGGCCGCCACCAACCGGCCTGACATCCTCGACCCTGCGCTTCTGCGTCCGGGACGATTCGACCTGCAGATCCCGGTGGACCTGCCGGATCTGGCAGACCGCATCGCCATTCTCAAGATTCATGCCCGGAGCAAGAAACTCGCCCCGGATGTTTCTCTGAGTCTTGTCGGTCAGATGACCACGGGTTACAGCGGCGCTGATCTCGCCGGTGCTCTCGATCAGGCGGCGCTCATCGCAGCGCGCCGGCTCGAGCCTACCGTCCGGGATCTCGAAGAGCATGGAGCCACCGAAGAGCGTATCGACGAGCTGCTCGTCTACGAGATCAATATGGCGGACATCAAAGAAGGCATCGATCGGGTGCGCATGGGACCGGCCAAGGAAGGTCGCTCCAAGCGCATGAGCCCCATCGACAAGAAGAATACCGCCTATCACGAAGTCGGTCATGC
>JAGQHH010000513.1 GCA_020431945.1 Cyanobacteria bacterium HKST-UBA02
GTCTATCTGCCAAGCAGAAAGCGGACGGCAGCGTGGACGGCGTCACCGGCTCCATAGTCGGAAGCGGCGGGGAGTCCCTGGAAGTCGAGGGCACTGCCCTTGCCACTCTCGCCTGGCTGCGTGAGCCTGCTTATGTCGCCAATGTCGAGAAGAGCATCAAGTATCTCGCCGACTCCTGCAAGAACGGGCGCTACGGCTCGACCCAGGCGACGGTGCTGGCTCTGCGTGCGATCGTCGACTATGACAAGCAACGCGCCCGTCCCAAGGCTCCCGGCAAAGTGCGCCTCTTCGTGGACGGTCAGTCCATCGGCGACTGGGTCGCTTTCGGCAAAGACAGCCAGGGCTCCATCAAGCTGCCCGACATGAGCGAACTGATCACGCCCGGAGAGCACAAGCTCGAGCTGCGCATGGAAGAAGGCAGCGCTATGCCCTACTCTATGGCGGTGGTCTATAACACCCTCAAGCCGGCTTCCGCCGACAAGTGCAAACTGGCACTCTCGGTGAAGCTCGCCCAGGACAAAGTGACCGAAGGCAACACCACCGAAGCCAATGTCACCGTCGAGAACAAGACCAAAGAAGTGGTGCCGACCCCGGTAGCCATCGTCGGTCTGCCCGGCGGACTCGAGCCCCGGCACGATCAGCTCAAAGAGCTGGTGAAGAAGCACACCATCGATGCTTACGAAGTGCTCGGACGCGAAGTTGTCCTCTACTGGCGCACGCTGCCGGCGGAAGCGAAGCTGACCGTTCCTCTCAGCCTGGTGGCTGCCATCCCCGGCAACTACACCGGACCTGCCAGCCGTGCTTATCTCTATTACACCGACGAGGACAAGAACTGGGTGGACGGCGTCCATGTCGAGATCGCCGCCAAGCAGGGCAACGGGCTGGGACCGAACCTGAGCTGGCTCGGAGGAGCCAAGCCCGCTGGAGCGAAGCTCAAGGGCGCCAAGCTCGGTGGGCTCGATCTGGGCCAGCTGGATCTGGGCAAGTTCGATCTGGGCAGGCTGGATCTGGGCAAGATGGAATTGGGCAAGCTCGATCTGAGCAAGCTCGGCGAGACCCTCAGCTTCTGGAGGAAGTAGACAGCTCGGGCAGAGCCAGCCATGTTGGCCCCTGAGTCATTGATTACTCCGGTATGACTGTGAGGTCATAAAAACTCCGAAAAACATGATCCCACAGGCATTTACCTCTCCGGATATGACTGTGGGGTCAAAAAAATTCCGAAAAACATGATCTCACAGTCATATCCGCAAGGTTCTCTTCCGATGTATCTAGTCTCACACGGAGCAAGATACTAAAACCGGTGGGGTGAATCTTGGGTAGCTGTCTCGGTAGGTAACACCACGGTAAGTTTGGCTGGAGATGATATGCCTGTTGATGGACAAACAGGAGCCTGAGGCGATGTCGAACTCGAATCGTGATATATCAGAGTCCAAGATTGATGAGCTGGCAAACATGCTGGACAGCAACTCGCAGGATGCATATCAGGCTATGCTTGACGAAGTGCGTTCGCTCAAACCCGATCAGATCGATGGGTTTTTGAGAGCGGTCCACGAGCGTGAAAAGGCGAATGTTGGCCTGGATCTGGAGATTGTCCAGACCTGTGACGGAGACGAGGAACAAGCTTATATCCCTCATAGTGGATATTTTGGAAGGGGTAGGTTGCCGATCGCTCATGCAACAAGGGAGAACGACAGATGGAACTGGCGACCTCATTCGAACTGGGATTCTTTCAAGCAAGGCTTTCGGGAGGGATTGAGGGTAACAGCGATTCCCTTACCCGAGGATACAAGGTTCATTTCTTGCCGAGAGTCAGCAGGGCCAGACTCCAAATCGTGATAGCTGCCAGAGTCCTTCGATTTTGGAACCACTGAATTCGATCTAGCATTGTCTGACAGGCTGTTTCTCAGGAGGCAAATGTCAATACAATGTATTGGCATTTGCCTCCATTCTCTATATAATCAATGAGGAGGGTCTGTGGCCAAGTATGCAAGCTACGATTACGAAGGCTACAGATTCGTCTTCAAATATGATGACGAGTTTCCAGATATGCTCCACATTTGGGTGCGGCATACAAAGACAGTAGAGGATGCCATTGAAATTTGGTTCGAAGCGGCTGATGAGACCTGGGATGCCAATCATGAGCGGTACCAGACCTATTCCAAGTCTCAGGGACTTTACTGGTTTTGGTTGGAAGAAAACAAAGTGATTATGGTTGTTAGCTGCTTTGACATATAGATAGGATGATTTTATGCCAAGAGGGAAGTTCGATCGGAAGAAACTGAAACCAGCTGGTGAGTATGTGATGGAGCCAGCTACTTCTGCCAAGGTAGAGGCAATGATCTCGGCGGCGGATAAGGAGATATCGGAAACGCGCGTCAATTTTCGATGGGGAAAGGAGCAGCTCGAATTGGTAAAGTCTGCAGCCGCGCTCATGGGTGTTCCATATCAGACCTACATCAAGCATGTCGTCTACCGACAGTGTCTTCAGGACCTGAAGACAGCCTCTGAGGTTCACGGAGGGGTTCAGTGGAGTACGCGATCCGAATTCTGAAGCGGTGACTTTACTTTGGTAACGCATACCGAGAGGGCTGATTTCTATGACATGGAGCATGCCGACAACAAGATCATCGAAGGGGCCTGGACGAACAAAGCCCTCGGACATTGATGAAGCTCCCGAGCGTTTTGATGTTTTCGAAAGAAAATGGAGCCGACAGTGGGATTTGAACCCACGACCTACGGTTTACGAAACCGTT
>JAGQHH010000514.1 GCA_020431945.1 Cyanobacteria bacterium HKST-UBA02
TGCTTGAACTCGCTAGCGATGATCAATTCGCTCCAGAGCGCTGTTCCGCTATTTTTATACCCGTAAGCTTAGGGATTCTATTGTCTCTGTAAGCGAAGCTCCTATGAGCAGAATAGCCAGCCAGGAATGAATTCTTAGGATGTCGTGGTCTCCTCCTGCAAAACCTTATGATCCCCTGCAGGGCAATAGCTTCGAGACTTTTCTTGCCTGACTTCAAATCCTCAGGAATAATATCTATTAGCAGCGTAGGCTGCGAAGTTTTTCCTCGGCATTTTAATTTTCCTTTCTGTATCGGGGCGGGTTTATTCCCGCCCCGATATGGTTTTTATCTATCCTTGTCGATGATCATTACCACCGTGTATAGTACCAGGTGTAGAACGCCTCCGCCTTCCTCGATGGTACCAGGGCGGCGCCACCACCGCTCAAGCGGGGTCTACTAGAGCTCCTTCTACTTCATATACGGGCTTGACCGGCGGAGCCACCCTGGTGGCAATACGGCGCAGCGAAGCTGCCTGTATGGAGTAACCGCTATGAAAAGACTGACCGAGATCGATAAAGCGCTTCTAAAGATCGAGCCTTTTGTGAAATCCCTTTTGGTCTCTGTCAATGACAGAGAGGACGCCCGGGAGATTGCACAAGAGGTCCTCATCAAGGCATGGCTCAAGATGGACCTGGCAAAGCCGACCCTCAGGGCCTGGCTGCGGACCACCTGCCGGAACACTGTGGCAGACCACTGGAAGTGCACCAAAGACAGGCCCCTGAGAGTACTCGATGAGAACCCACAGGTGCACGAACCCTCTTACGAACCTGAGCTTTACTCGGACCTGAGAAGCAAGATCGGTAAAGCACTCTTCTGCCTGGAGGAGGACACCAGACAGGCGGTGATGCTGCAGAACTACGGAGCAAGCTGCCAGGAGATAGCGATGATAACCTGCACTAAACCCAGTACCGTCAAGACAAGGATCTATTACGGAAGAAAGACACTTCGAAGAGCCCTTCAAGAGCTCGAGCAGTATCTTTGAAGAATGTCAGGGCCACGTCTTGTGGCCCTTCTTATTGCATTGACCTGAGACTGTCTGCCCAGGAGGTGGCGAGTAGGTTACCCGTAGATTAAAGGTTTTCCAGCGGGTCGAGGCTTGGAGATCTGGCCGTCTGAAAAACCTTTGAATCTACTACGGGCAGATCTGTGGTGCCTGCGGCGCATCGTTTTATTGAAGGCCGGATCCGCCCTTGCGGTCGTCTCCTTTGCCGAATGGCTGTTTGCCAGGTGACTCGATTGAAGCATGGAACCTGTGCCGATTCAAGGACGCTCAAGAGCGCCGCTACGCGGTTGCTGCGCAATCCTTGAATCGACCCAGAACCCATGCGTGTGGCTTTTTGTCCTGGCTAGCCAGGGGTTCGAACTAAACATTAGAAAGGAGTTTCGATATGAATAACACAGTAACTCTTGCTGGATACGTCGGAAACGAGCCGGTTGAAGTCAACTTTCAATCAGGCAAGAAGGTCACTCAGTTTTCACTCGGCGTCAAGGAGTTCTCGAGCTCCGAGAAGGACAAGACGTTGTGGGTTCAGATTAAGGCCTGGAACGGTAACGGCGACAGAGTGAACAAGCTGATAACCAAGGGTCGCGAAGTCGTCATTATGGGCAGGCTCGCGATGGAGAGTTACGAGAGAGACGTGGAGGGCAAGGGCAAGGAGAGAATCACAAGACCGGTGGTTGTGTTGAGTAGCTTCTACCTCTGCGGGAAGAAACCGGAGGAGAAGACAGAGTAATCTAGATTACGCAAGACTGGAGGGGCGGGAGCGATCCCGCCTCTCTTTTTTTGGCTTTCGTTCGATTCGGGCTGGGAGCTGCTTCAAGGGGGCTCACAGCGCAGGCGTGGAGGCGCACTATGAACCCCCTTGAAGCTTTCTTTGGATTTCGGGGCTCATAGAGCCAATCATGGTGCGCGAAGTACCTCATACGCAGATTAAAGCTTTTCCAGCGGGTTGAGGCTCGGAGATCTGGCCGACTGAAAAACCTTTGAATCTGCTGCCGGCTATTCAGGGTGCCTGCGGCGCATCGTTATATTTCTTGCCGGCTCCGCCCTTGCGGTCGTTTCCTCTGCCGGGAGGATCTGGCTTCCGGTGATTGAGGCTACCACCGTTAGCTGTTTCGAGATTTCTGGCTCTTGAACCTTAAGTAAAGCCTGAGACTTTGCAGGGCTTTTCCGAACTTCCAATCTTTTGGTCCGGTGCTTACTCTTATATAAAAGGTAGAGGCTGCTGCTTACTCATGCTTACCCTTACTTGATTCTGCTTCAGGGGCTGGGGAAGGCAGGCTTCCAACTGACATAAATGCAGCAGTGCACCGTTTTGAGCTGCGGTGCAGGCAGCTCGTCTACTCTCTAACTTGTGGTCGCGACCGCTCAACAGATTCTTCCAGGTTGTCAGGGTACGAGAGTTCTGTAACCGAGAGGTCGTGACAACAAAGTAGCCCGAGCTAGAGCATCGAGGTACACCTAGTCGTCGAGATGATCGTAGTGAAGGCAGGATAAAGGGGATAGTGCTGCAGTTGTAGATGCTTGCTATGACGGACTTTAGAGGCACTAACAATTGCCCGTGCATCGTATGTGGTGCTATACCAGGAGGCAAAACGCACTGGTATTGGCGTTTATAGCGAATAACAACTTTGACTTTTGGGGTAGTTGTTTGGGTGCAAATTTTTCACTTTTATTTTCCGGGTCCATATTTGAGCGCCTGTTTATATCAAGAGCCACTAACAAATGCTCTTTTTAGCTCAGTGAGTTAGTGGAAAGTCCCAAATAGATGGCTGTGACAGGCTTTTAAGGGGGCTCCGAAAACCATTGTGCCGCATTGCATTCAAGCTTTTCAGGGCTTCTTTGAGTCCAGTGAAAATCTGTTATTTTTTAAGACGTATCTACTGACGGGCGCCTGTCTATAGCCACTAACCCCAGTGCCAGATCGGACGATAACAAAATAACAGTTTCCAGGCTCGCCCTGTGCCAGCTCGAGACCGTTCTTCGAATATTCGATGGAGTATGCGTTTTCGAGCATTTGTAGTCGCTTGAAAGAAAAGCGTTCGATTTCAGCAAATTGGCTCTTTTCCAAATAACTTCAGGATCCATTATCAAATGGTTCTTTTGAGCGTTTTGGTCATACTTTTGTTAGTGTCCAAACCCGTTTGAGTTAGTGGGTCTAAAGCGCCATGGGTGGCGCATTCAACTTCGATTTATTTTCTGTTTTTCACTTTGACCATGCGATGAGTTCACGGTACTAACAAAGCTAAGGATAAAGCAATGACAAGCCTTTCGAGTTATTTTCACGGTTTCCCTGGACTTTGCTTTCCACTATGTCAAAATACTATTGGTGGCTGAAGCACGCTGCTGGCCACAATATCTACAAGAGCTTTCGGCTCTTTCTCCAAATAACTAAATCGCAAGCGCATTCATTGACTTCCAAAATGGCGCCAGGCTCAGTGCGGGCGCGCAAAGTATTCGAGGTGTTTTCATATGTCCAAGAAACGTGTTTGGCTGCCGGTATCGGTCAGCCTGATGGTGGCAGATCTCAAGAAAATCGAT
The DNA here is from genome assembly GCA_020431945.1 of Cyanobacteria bacterium HKST-UBA02. The sequence goes on from JAGQHH010000514.1 coordinate 3,582, forward strand.
GACCTGGCTGTGATCCAGAAGAGATCGCGGTCTGAGATTATCAGGCATGCCATCGACAAGTATTTGAAATCCCATGGAGCTGACTATGATCGGGAGAATCTTCTTGAGAGTCGGATGAGGAAGCTCGAAAAGAGGCTAGCGGATCTCACCGTGCTTTCGACCCGGGCCTCTGCTCAGACTCTCTATTACATGACCCTTCCATATAGCAGGGGCGGGTTTCCGACAAGGCCTCTCAAGG
>JAGQHH010000515.1 GCA_020431945.1 Cyanobacteria bacterium HKST-UBA02
GGAGAAATCCGACCATGAGTCCTCTTCCGAGATGGCCATGGTCCTCAACCAGCGCGGTCTGATCGCCTCGGAGAAAGGAGACTACACCGAAGCTCTGGCGATCCTGGAGAAAGGCATGACCATGTCCCGGGAGCACGGCAAGGAGCCAAGTGCCGATCTGGCGGAGCTGATCAACAATATCGGTCTGGCCCTCTGGCGCCAGGGGGACGACGCCAGCGCCCTGCCGCGCTACGAAGAAGCCCTGGCCATGAGAAAAGAGCTCTTCGGCGAGATGAATAAAGACTATGCCGAGACCCTGGACAATATAGGTGTCCTAAATCAACGCTGCAATGATTTCGACAAAGCCGAGAAAGCTCACCGGCGCTCCCTGGCGATTCGCGAGCAGTGTCTCGGTCCGGATCACCCGGAAGTCGGCTATAGCTGTCTCAATCTCGCCGAAACCCTCAAGCATCTCAATCAGACCGGCGAGTACGAGAACATGTACCGGCGGACCATAGATATATGGAAAAACAGCTTCGGCGCCAACCATCCCAATATCGCTACGGCTTTGAGCAACCTCGGTCTCTATCTGATGAACCAGGGCCATTTGAAAAAAGCTAAAGACAATTTCCAGCAGTCTCTGGACATCAGAAAAGAGCTCTTCGGCAAAGACAGCTCCCGGCTGATCATCAGCGTCAACAACCTGGCCATCGTCAACGAGCGTCTCGGGCTGTCCGAGGAAGCCGAAGCAATGGCCAACGAGTCCACCCGCCTCATGAAGGCGCATATTGCCGAGCACGGCGAGAAAGACGCCCAGATGGTGATCATGCTTGCCGACTCCCTCAATCATCGAGGCAAAAAACAGGAAGCTCAGGAGCTTCTCGAGCGGGCCGAAAAAGCCGCCGCCGAAGAATGGGGCGAAGGAAGCATGCGGGTAGCCAAACTTCTCCAATTCCGGGCGAATCTTCTCTTCGATGACGAGACAGCCCGGGCCCGGGATCTCTACAGCAAAGTCCTCAAACTCGAGATTGCCGAGCTGGGCAAGAATCATGCGAAAGTGGCCGAAACCAGGCGAATGCTGGCAGCCTGCTATACGAGAGAAGGAGACACTACCGTAGCCGGTCTTCTCAATATGCAGGCACGAGCCATTGAATTTCCCCTGGGTATCGAAGACCCGGAAGAAGCTCTCTACTCGATGCTCCTCCACAGCAGCGAAGACGTGCGCGGTGACACGGACAAATCGGTCATGCAAACCAAAAAGCTCATGGCCACCATGCTCAAAGGGCAGGGAAAAACAGAGGAAGCCGATGCCCTCCTTGCCGAATACCTGGCGTTCATGGAGGAGGAGGAGGGAGACTCCATCGATCTAGCCGACGAGCTTTTCATGCTGGCTGCCGACGCCAGTCTCGAAAGCAATTTCGAGAAAGCCATCGCCTGGCTGGAACAGTCCCTGGCGATCAGAGAGAGCCTGGAAGAAAGCGAATTCGATGACATTAATATGACCTATTCCACTCTGATAAACAGCTATGTCGGCGCTGAAATGCTCGAGGAGGCCCGGTCGGTTACCGAGAAATGGCTGGGACTGGTAGAGAAGGAGCACGGCAGCGGGAGCTGGCGTGCCCGCGCCCCCATCGGTCAGCTGATCGTCGTCTACGATAAAACAGGGGACACGGAGCAGCACCGGATATGGAGCCAGCGCATGGAAGCGCTCCCGGAGCCCAGCGCCATGGAACAGACATCGATGCTGAATTTCGAGTCCGGCATAATCGGCCGGTCCTTGCGAAGGAGTCTCGAGGGTCTCGGAGGCTTCATGCAGCTCGCCGCCGAGTCCGTTGGCGAGGGTGGCGAAGGCGATCAGGCAAGCGGCTCCCAGGACGAATAGAGATTCCCGAGTCTCTACCGGCCGAGCTCAGGTCTGCTCGGAGGGACGGTAATCTCCGGAGCTCAGGTTGAACGTCCAGGCTACCGCCTGGCGAGCCGTCCTCATATACGGTGGCACGCGCAGGAAATAGTGACGCGGCTCTCCCTGCACCACCGAGGTGGAATCCACGACTTTGACCACCACCAGTGGCTCGTCGAGCTTCTGCTCCTTGCGATAGAGAATACCGCAATCATCGCTGTCTATGAGTACGGCTCCGGACTCTTCGATATAGCGCTCGAGCCCGAAGCGCTCGATCATGATTCGTCGCACCTCGACATTGGTCTCGGCTTCTATCGCCTCCACCGTCAGACTGGCTGGTTCGGTAACCACCGCCTCGGGAACGACCACGCCATGAATGAAATAAATCGCATGACCATCTTTAAAGCTCAGTGCCGGGCCGTCCTCGCAGTGCAAGCGATTTTGCTCATCAAGAGCGAACTCGACCGGATTGCGGCTGAGAAATATCGCCCTCTCATAGCCGCTCCAGTTGAAGCCGGCATCGAAGAGCGTTAGCCAGGAGTCGATTTTGCGCACGAGATCGGGATCGTCACTCAAGCCGAGATTCTTATTGACGAACGCGAAAAGAGGAAAGTCCGGGACCCGATCCGCTGCCAGAGAAGCAGGATGGAACGTTGAAAAATACACACCGGCCGGTGTTTGTCCCGAGTCGGTGCCGACATGGGTCCGATCCGTCTCTTCGAATCCGCCGAGAACGGACCTGAGCGGCTCTCTGGCGAACAGATCGCCGAGCGAATCGGGGATCTCGATGGCGAGCTGACGCATGAAGCGGAAGCCGGTCAATTCAGGGAAGGTTCTGCCCAGACGGGTCCTGAGTGTCTCCCGGAGCTTCAGCTTCACCCTCACCGAGAGCTGGCTGTCCCTTGCTCCCGCCTCCTCGTCGCTCATAAGCTTGCCGATAACGAACCGCATCGGGGGACCGGTGCTTTTGCCGAACAGACTGGCTCGAAGCAGCTTGATGCTCGCGAGGCTCGAATGGGCTCTCCGCTCATGCTTCTCGAACAGGTCCGGGTGCTCTTCCAGGCGGTCCAGGCAGCGCAGCCAGAGAGGGCTCTTTAGATGCTCCCTGAGCTCTCTCAAAAAGCTCTCGGGCTCGATCTCGGGAGAGGCCAGAGATAGAGAGGCAATGGCTTCGCTCACCGCCATCTGCCAGGGGCTATCGCATAAGACTATGACCGGCGCAGGAAGCTCGAGCTCTCTGTAGATTTCACCGACCGCAGCTTCGAGCTTCTCCGGGGCGACCTCCTCACCGGCTCGCCGGGTCGGTCTGGAGAGCCTTTGAAAATAGCTCTCCAGCTCGACTTCCTGATCATCCGTCAATTGCTCGATCATGATAAATTTATGCCCTTATGACTATGAACAAATCCAATATCAATTTCGTCGTCGTTCCCGTAATCGCTATGCTCTGTTTTATGCTCTGGCCCGGGGCAGCCCGGGCAGACCAGGCCGACAGCGAGGCAAAGGTCGGAGAAGACGATTTCAAGAAGAATGTCGTCTATCAAGTTATCACCGACCGCTTTTGCAATGGTCGCAAAGACAACGACGACCCCGAGAAGAGCCCCGGGCTATTTGATGGCAGCCGGAAGAACTGGCATGCCTACTGGGGAGGCGACCTCAAGGGGATCGAAACGAAACTCGACTATATCCGGGAGCTGGGCGCCCGGGCCATCTGGATCTCGCCGGTGGTAGACAACCAGAACAAGCCCGTCAACGACGACAAAGGCGCCATGACCGCTCCTTATCACGGTTATCACGCCCGCGACTTCAAGCGCATCGACGAGCATTTCGGCGACAATCAGAACAGCTTCGCCGACTTCGACTCCCTGGTGAAATCAGCCCACGACAGAGGAATCAAAGTCCTGGTGGACATGCCCTTCAACCACACGAGCCAGTACAACCACGGGGAATTCGGCGCTCTCTACGACGATGGTCAATTCAAGGGCGATCCTGAATACGACCGGAACAAATACTTCCACCACCTGCCCCTGGTCAAAGACTGGAACGACGCCTATCAGATTCAGTACGGGACCATCTTCTACCTTGGCGATCTGAACCAGAGCAATGATTTCGTCGACCGCTATCTCAAAGCGGCTGCCGAAAAGCTCCTGCGCCACGGCGCCGATGCCACCAGGATTGATGCTGCCAAGCATACCAACTGGGGATGGCAACACAGCCTGGCCAACCACCTCTTCAACATCGACAATCATCTGGTGGTAGCCGAGTGGTGGCTGGGGGAAGGGGTCGACGATCCGATCTTTAGAGATGCCGTCAAATATTGCCGGCAGAGCGGCATAACCATGTTCGATTTTCCCTTCGCCAGTGCCGTCAGAAAGCTCTACAGCCAGAATGGCGACTTCCGGGACCTGGCGCGGACTATCGAGAGAGAAGACGACCTCTTCGATGATCCATGCTCGCTATTCACCTTTATCGACAATCACGACATGCCTCGTTTTCTCAGTATCAAAAACGATACCAGTGCCCTTCACCAGGCCCTGGCTCTCCTTGTCATGACCAGAGGCATTCCAGTCGTCTATTACGGCACGGAGCAATACCTGCACGATGACACCAGAGGTGGTGAGGATCCATATACACGAGTCTGGATGAGCTCCTTCGATCAGAGCTCCGCAGGCTACGATCTCATCCGCAAGCTCATTGCCTTGCGGGACTCCAACCCGGCCCTCTATTACGGAGCGCAGCGCAAGCTCTACGCCGACCGGGATGTTTATATATTCGAACGTAGCTTCGGAGAAAATGTCGCCGTGATCGCGGTCAATAAAGGCAAAGAAAAATCCGTACTCGATCTTTCCGGCTCGTTCCTGAAAGAAGGCGACTACGAAGACGCTCTTGGCGGAACGCTGTCCGGCGTCTCCGCGAGCATGAAAGGAGACGGAAAAGCGTCTCTTTCTCTGCCACCTGATTCGGTATCAATCTGGTCCCGGACGGAGCCGGCTAAGAAACCCCTGGTAGCGACAGTGAGCCCTCGCGTGGTCACCGCCGGCAATCCGGTGACTGTAACCGGTCTGGGATTCGGGACAGAGAGAGGAAAAATACGAGTCGGTAACGAGACCCTGGCGCCTTCGTCATGGTCGGACACCGCCGTGACTTTCCGAGCCCCTCATCTGGTAACCGGACGCCAGGAGCTCGTGCTCCAGCGCGCAGACGGCGAGACTTCCAGGCAGCCGAGCCCTCTGACCGTCCGCGAAGGCAAACTCGTGCCGGTAACCTTCAGGGTCGAGGGAGCCATATTGAAAAGCCCGGAGGAGCGCCTTTTCATAACCGGCAATGTATCCACCCTGGGAGCCTGGAGCGAAGATCCCGGCGAGGCGCAGGGACCGCTTCTTCTGAGCGAGGACAGGGATTACATCCTCTGCGTGCCGGTGCCGGCAAGCAAGAAAATCGAGTTCAAGATTGTCGTCCTGGACGGCAGGGGCGGAAAGGTCCGGGAAGAATCACGCGGTCATATTTACAAGGTCCCGGATAGCGGCGCCTGGGAGCACTCCGTGACTTTTCGAGAATAGCTTTCGAGTATTGCTTTACTCGCTCGAAACTTCTTCTAAATCTCTGAAATCAAGACCAGATTTACCTTGACTCGAAGTGTTCAGAATCTCAAAATAAGAGACTCCTTAGACTCAGTATCTAAAGTGACCTTTTCTGGGTAAGAGACATTAGAGGCCCGGAAATCGCTTCCTGGGAGTTGGCGGAATGACCCTTGAAGGGCAAAATACCGAACGTCCCGACACCGACGTCCAAATCGACAGAATCACCGCTCCCCCTTCCAGGGTTCAGCTTGCTGCGCTCATGTCCGAGGCCGAGGAATCGGCGCCACATTCTCAAGAGATCCGCTTCAGCCTGCCGGACGGCTCGGTCTATCTCCTGACAGTCACCTATCTCAGCCGCATCGAAGGCGAGCCGACCTGGGTCCTGAGCACCGAAGACCAGGATCCGCCGGTGGTCTTCTGGAGCATCGAGACCGAAAACCCCGAACAGATTTACAACCTGATCATCAAGCGGGCTCGCAATCCCTTCCCCAAACCCACCAATACCAATCCGGACCTGGAGGCGATTCCGGAATCCAAGCGGCCGACTCATGAAGGGCTTCCCAGACTGCCTCAGCCCCAGCCCAGCGGCTATTCTTTCAACGACCGTTATGAAGTAGTCGAAGAGGTAGGCTGCGGCGGGATGAGCCGTGTCTACCGGGCCCGGGACCGCAGGACCGACAAGGAGGTAGCGGTCAAGGTCCTGCATCCGCACCTGATGAGGGAAGGCAGCGCCAAGAATCCCAAGAAACGCTTCGAGCAGGAGTTCAAGGCGACCATGGCCCTGGCTCACCCCAATATCGTGGCGGTCAAGGACCACGGTTTCACCGTTGACGGGCTGCCCTTCATGGTCATGGAGTATATCGACGGCAATTCCCTGGAGCAGCTCCTGAGAGCGCACAACCGCCTGCGCCTCAGCCAGTTCCTCACGGTCTTCTATCAGACCTGCCGGGCCCTCAGCCATGCCCACGTCCGCGGAGTCATCCACCGGGACGTCAAGCCCAGCAATATCATGATGGTGAAGACCGAGCAGAACGTCAACATCGTCAAGCTCCTGGACTTCGGAATCGCCAAGATTCATCGCGAGACCCACGAAGAGTCCCTGCAAAAGCTCACCCAGACCGGAGACGTTTTCGGGAGCCCTTATTACATGAGCCCCGAGCAGTGTCGGGGCGAATCCCTGGATGCCCGCTCGGACATCTATTCCCTGGGCTGTGTAATGTACCAGGCGATCACCGGCAAGCGCCCCTTCGAAGGAGAGAACGCTTACAAGACCATCTACATGCACGTGAATATCCGCCCGATGCGTTTCGGCGATATCAGACCCGATGTGAACATTCCGCCCAAACTCGAGAAGATCATTCTCAAATGTCTCGAGAAAGAGCCCAGCAACCGTTACCAGACCACCGAAGAGCTCAGCCTGGAGATCGAGAGGCTGGCCCAGGAAGTGTCGCCGGAAAGCGAGGAGAGCTGGATAACTCGCCAGACGGGCTCCGGGACTTTCTATGCGGTGCACCCCTCAACGGGCAAGGAAGAGCCTGCCAATGTCGCCTCGGTCCTCAAGCTCCTCCTCAAAGCCGGGATCATAAGCAACGACGAATACGCGAAAGCAAGCAATCAGGAGAATCCCCAGGCCGGCGAAGTGGGCATGTCACTGGTTAAAAAGGGATTGATCGACAACAAAACTCTGCACTCTGCCGTTCAGTGCCAGGCGCTCATCGAGAAAGGCGATCTGAAGATCGAGAAAGCGATCATCGCCCTGCACTACTGCCAGCGCAGCCGCATAGGACTGGACGAAGCGCTCGACGAGCTCGGCTGGAAAACAGGCACCGGCAAATAACGCACCACCGGTGATATCAACTCAACTGCCGTGAGCGCGACCTTCGCCGAATTTGAATAGCTTGTTTCCTTCGAGCTTCTTACGCAGCTCCTGGGCTTCCGGAGAATCCGGCTCATATTTGAGCTTGTCCATTTGCTCGCGCATGCTCTTGATGTCGCGATCCCAGTTCTCGCCTTTGAGAGCGCCGTAGAAACGGTCGGAGAGGTCCTTGGCCCAGGCGCCTTTATTGGCTTCCATCTGTTGCCTGTCCGTGGGCGTGACGAAAGCATCGACGGGCTGCGCCATCACCGACGAGCCGGCGATACCGGTGCCGGCTATACCGACATTGTCGAAAACCGTGGCATCTCTGGGAACACCGAGATTGGACTCGGTAAGAAGGATATTGGCGCCGCCTTCCATGTTTTTCATGGTTACATAAGTGTTCTCGCCGGACTTAGAAACACCGATCTGGCTGTCCGGAGTGACGCTCTTCAATAGCTCTGCCTGGCTTAGTTTCCAGAGCAATCTCTGATCGTGGGCGTTCTCGCCTGCGAAATGACTGTAGACGTCTTTACCGGCAAGGATGTCGTGAGCGACGGTCTTCGAGGTGTCGATCAGGTCTTCACGTCCCTTGGAGCGAGCCAGTGCCCGGAGTCCCTCAGGCGTGTCGTACTGCCCGAGCACTTTCTGCTCGTCGGTGAGCTCGGCAGGCTGGGCAGCTGTCTGCTCTGTATGTGCCGCTGCAGCATGGCCGTCTTTATGTGAAGCATCGGCGCTCCTGGCGCCGTCCAGCTTGCCTCTCAGGGTATTGGTGGAGTCCGGTCCGTTTGTATAGAGGTCCCGGGTCTCGGACGAATATTGCCACTGGGTCTCATTGGTGAGACTCTCGCCACGAGGATTGAATACGATGGAGCCGTCCTTCTTGAAGTGGACATCCTCATAGCCGCTGGTCCCGGCGAGATTGCGCATCTCATGTAAAACATCCTGACGCTGAGCAGGCGTCAGATTACGATTCATCTCATCGAATTCATTTCTGAGATTGTTGCCCTGAGATGCGTCATTCATGACGTCTCGAGCGACTTCTTTGGGCTGGAACTGATTATTGTTGGACATGAGTAAGCGAGCAGGAAGCGAGTGCAAGGGGTACTATGACTATATGCCCGACCCATGGCAAATTCGTGACATGAGCCGATGAATTTCGGGCTCACGGAGAAAATGCGTGCGCAGTCCCGGCCCTCGAACGAACATCTCCACCATCTTGAAGGGCAAGCTTTCACGCCAGGCTGCGGTCTGGCGCGCCTGCCAGACCGGAGAGCGCCGGACCGACCCCGTAGCCAGCACCAGTTCGGTGGTGGAGCTCTATGAGCGCCTGGGTTACGGATGCCCCCTGGTGATTCACTGCCAGAATCCCTGGCAGGTCGTGATCATGCCTCTGGTCCTGCAACTCATGTGCCTTTCAGGCGGCTCCGCCAGTCACTACCGGAGCGAGAAGGACTCTCCCATGTGGAGCCTCATGTGGGATCATCTCGAGACTCAGCTCGGCAACTTGAGAGCTGCCGTAGCGCCGGGGGATCTCTCCCGGGAAGCAGCCGAGATCCTGTGGGCCCTCGAATCAGGAGGGATCAAAGCCGACGAGAACTGGTCCTTCTGGCCCTCCATTACCGAAGAGCTTCTCACTCTCGAGCGAAAGAGTATTCAGATCCTCGAGGCCACTCTCTACTCCCGATTTCACGAAGAAATCGTCTTCGAGAGCGCCCGGGACTTCGACAGGCATACTCTGGAAAGCGAGCAGCTCATA
>JAGQHH010000047.1 GCA_020431945.1 Cyanobacteria bacterium HKST-UBA02
CGGGGCGTAGCGCAGCTTGGTAGCGCGTCCGTTTCGGGTGCGGAAGGCCGGAGGTTCAAATCCTCTCGCCCCGATATTTCATTCAGATCGCACTTTGCTGACAACTCGAGGGGTACAGAGGCTTGTTCGCCTTTCTCAAAGGTACGATTCGGGCTAAAGATCTCCTGGGCGGTCAGGAGGACAGGGTCGTTCTCGAGGTCTCGGGAGTCGGCTTCGAGATCCGTATGTCTCCGCGCAGCATACTGGCTCTGCCCGATACCGGCGAAGAAGCCCTGGTCCATACACTGCTTGCCGTCCGGGAAAACGATCTGACCATATTCGGCTTCGAGTCGGCCTCCGAGCGCAAGCTCTTCCAGACTCTCCAGAAAGTCTCCGGGGTCGGTCCCAAGATGGCCCTCTCCCTGGTGGGCACTCTGGGCGCCAGCCAGCTCGTCACCGCTGTCGAGCAGGAAGACACCAAAATGATCAGTCAGGCGCCCGGAGTCGGCAAGAAAGTGGCGGAGCGGATTGTCCTCGAGCTCAAAGGAAAGCTCGACGCTTTCGGCAAATCTCTTTCAGAGACCGGTGCCGATGCTGTTGCGTATACCAGCGGCCAGACCAGGGACGAAGTGCGCGCCATCCTCGAAGGGCTCGGCTATACGATAACCGAGATCAATCTCGCTCTCACCGAGATCGGCAAAGAGGACGTCATTCCCGAAGACGTCGAAGGGCTCGTGCGCTCCTGCCTGCGTTATCTCGGTGCTGCCAGCGTCAAGTGAGCGGGGTGTTCGTCAGGCTCAATCGTCCCGGGGCGATCGCCCTGGGAGCCTGCACCGGTCTGGCCGCCTTTCTGATACTACTGGTAGTGCCGATTGCCGGTGTGCGGGGTCTCGGCGGTTTCGATCAGCTGGACAAAATAATCGGATGCTGGCAGGAGATGGTCTTCCTGTTCACCACCATGCTCGCTTCTACAATCGCCGGCGCCAGGCTGGGACGAAACCGGCATATCGCCGCCAATTCGATGACTGCCGGCAAGCTCTCTTTCAGTCTCGATGAAGATCACAATGATCAAGAGTCGGAGCGTCATGAGAAGCCGACCCTTTTTTCGCGCCTGATTTCAGGACGAACGCCGGTGATTGCGGCAGTGCTCTATCTCGTTCTCTATATAAACTGCTGCATACTCTGCCAGAAGCTCCATCTAGGGGTTGTCGATATTCCATCGATTAATGAGACCATCAAGAGTGTCGGGGTTGCCTTCATTCTTGCCGGTTTGCACTTCATCTTGACGAACCTCCCCCGGAAAGCGACGGATCCCACACTTTCCGAGCTGAGCCGCCTGAGCCTCATGGCGGAAGCGGAGGCCTCCCATGCCCATCATGTGCCTGCCACATCCTGGACCTTCTTCTCCGGCCATCCGATATGTCTTGGCTGGATGCTCCTGCTTACCGGTCTACCTCTTATATATCTGGCCTGGTTCCCTCTCATTGCCATGCCCGGTATTTTCATAGCCATGAACTGGATCTTCGGGGGTCAGAAAGAGCCGATTTGATGTCAGCCGCTTAATGAATCCATTTTTCTTACCAAAGTGCCTGGTCTGGAAATGCTTGGTGAGCAAAGTATTCGGGCGACTTATCCAAACGTAATCTGGATCCGGGATGTCAAGTGTTGCGAGCTCTTGAGAAGTGAATAGAATGCAAACAGATGTCTCAAAGGCAAGCGCGAGACGCGAGCACATAAGACAAGTCCCGAGCCGGGGCTTAGCTCAGTCAGGAGCGCCGGATTTTAAAAAAAAGGAGCCATTCTATGAATGACGAAGTTATTACAGCAGACGAGATAAGATGCCTCCGTATGTGGTTCAGACAGGCGATCGCTCAGGTCGAGCAACAAGAGGTGACTGCTTCCATAGCCGCCGAGCTGGAGCTGGACAAAAAGCCCCGGGAAGGCCACCGCAATTCGGTTGTTCGCAGACGGTCCCGGCGCAACCGGGCGATCCCGCATCTGCGCGAGCTGGTTTTTTAGCGACTCCCCCTCCCCCTCTGAAACTCCCGCCGGTCATTCAAGCAATGACCGGCTTTTCTTTTTGAGTGGATTTATATATGCGGTGGATATGCGAATTGAACTAACCGGCGCGAAATTTCGTATATTGAATTAGATCAGATCAGACCAGAGCGAAGGAGTGCTCGCCATGAGCCCGCGTCCATATGTTCCGCTGCACCTGCATACCGAATACAGTCTCCTGGATGGAGCCACCCGGATCAAGGAGCTGGTCAAGAAGGCCAAAGCCGAGAACATGCCGGCGGTGGCGATCACCGATCATGGTGTCATGTACGGCGCCATCGAGCTTACCAAGGCCTGTCACGAGATGGGCGGCGTCAAGCCGATCATCGGATGCGAGG
>JAGQHH010000516.1 GCA_020431945.1 Cyanobacteria bacterium HKST-UBA02
ATTGCCCATCTTATGAAACCTTGCTGGGCCGGGGGCATCTGCCGGATCGCTACCTGCACGCGCTGATAGGCTTTCTCGTAGAACCTGGGCACGGCGTTGAGGACGGTGGGTTTGACCTCGGTCATGTTCTCCGCCACTTTCTCCATGGACTCGGCATAAGCGTAGGCCAGCCCGTGATAGACCGAGAGAAACTGCCCGCTCACCCGTTCATAGACATGGGAGAGGGGCAGGAAAGCCAGGGCGAGATCGTTTTCTGTGAAGGAAATCAGCTCGGCCATGGACTCCAGCACTTTATAGATGTTTCCATGGAGAATCATGGCGCCCTTGGGGACACCGGTGGTGCCCGAGGTGTAGACGATGGTAGCGAGATCGCCTTCTCTGACCTGCTCCGCCAGCCGGCTCACCGCTTCCGGCTCCTTTTCCAGGCGACTTCTGCCGCGCTGGAGAAAATCGTTCCAGGTCACGACTTTCACCGCCGAGCCGAGATCCACCGCCTCGCCGTCGAAGATTACTGCCAGTTCGAGCTCTTTCGGGGGATTGTCGGAGCCGTCGATAATCTTGAGGAGCTGACGCTCGTTTTCGGCGAAGATGGCTTTACTGTGTGAGTGATTAACCAGAAAGCGGACTTCATCATCCGAAAGAGTGGAGTAGATGGGGACGGTTCGAGCGCCGATGGAGAGGATGCCCAGGTCCGCCCAGGTCCAGTGCGCTCTGGTGGAGGAGAGCACCGCCACCTGATCGCCGGGCTCGATACCGCTTTCCAGCAACCCGGCAGCAACAGCGCTGGTGATCTCGCCGTGCTCCGCCCAGGTGATCGGTTTGTAGGCGCCGTCTTGTTTGACGAGAATGGCGGTTTTTTCGGGACTGGTCTTCACCCGTCTCCAGAAAACATCGATGATTGTTGTCTCGGATTGGGGCTCAGTCGTCATAGTCCTCATCCCGGTCATTGTGTTCGGTGAAAATCTCCGAGTTGAGCCAGGCGAGATATGGTCTGTTACCCAGCTCGATAGGCAGACAGATTATTTCGGGCACGTCATAGGGGTGAATCTCGGCGATCCGCCGCGAAAGGGCGTCCCAGATCGCCTGGCTGGATTTGATCAGGAGCAGGCACTCGCTGTCCTCCTCGATCTTGCCTTCCCACCTGTAAATTGAAGTGACCCCGTCGACGATATTGACGCAGGCCGCCAGGTGCTCTTCCACCAGGCTCGTGGCCAGTCCCCGGGCATTGTCCTTGGGGCAGGTCACTAAACAGACGATTTCTTCGGCCATCTAGTGTCGACTCCGCTCTAGCTCTTTGCCTGCTTCGAATACGAATTCGGACAGTAGAGAGGAGACCATGGAGAACAGGTTGGGCTGCAGCCTGGGCATCCTGTAACGCTTGTGCATGTGCACGACTATGGTGGGGGTGCTGAGCTCTTCGTCGAGAAAGCGAATCAAAGGTCTGACAGGCTCGTCGAAACGGCTGGAGTCAACAGGCTCGAGCCGGGAGAGCTTTTCCTTGAGGAGCTTGTGATAGACCCGTCCGGCTTTCTTGCCGTAATAAGAGACTTGCAGACCCGGAGCCTCATGCCAGTTGGAACCGAGCAACAGGACTGTGAGCCCGACTTTGCCGGTCTTCACGAAATCGGTGAGGGCTCGGCGGAAGGGCGTATCGAGATACCAGCAGGGGTCCGCTACGCAGCAATAATAACTGAGCAGGCTATGGCAGCCTGACATGCGGTTGGCCACCGATGCCATGGAACCGGTAAAGGAATCCTGCTCGTAGAACTCGCCTTCCCTCCAGTATGCAGTGGCGTGGGGCGCCACCACCAGCACCGGCAACTCGCCCCCGATGAACTTGTAATCCGGCTCGCCGCAGGGAGGCATCTGCTCGTAGCGCTCGGAGAGCTGGGCTTCGTATTGAAGAGCCCAGGAAAGCGGCGCGGTGCGAGGATGCTCTTCGATGATATAGTCGATGGCCCGGTCGATGTCCCGGAAACGGGCCTGGGAATGAGTGAGGACCCAGGGACTGAAAGGCGAGGGTCCCACGACTGTAACCATCTTGCCGTGCCTGTGGGCATAGAAGATTTCCATGGCGGTGGCATAGCTGGATTCTTCGAGATTGGCCAGGAGGGCGTCGCACTGATCGATGAGCTCCAGGGCCCGACGCACGCGCTTGTCGGCGGAATCGGTGCCGAGACCGCTCTCGCATTCACGGAAGGACCAGGCCAGCTCGAGAGGGTTGATTACTTTCAGACCGCTTTTCTGAAGCTTTGTCAGAGCAAGAGCTCGCCAGTCGCGCTCCCGGAGGTCGCCCACATAATCACGAGCGTTTACAGAATCTCCGGTAATGTAGACAGAAGGAAACATGGCACTCTTGCTTTACTGCTACTCTCCACTATATACCACAGGAACGCTCTCGCCACCTATAATACGAGGAAGCATTGGGCATCGGGGCGAGAAAAAACTCTCATCAAGGACAGGTCGAACATTGGCTGGAAGGCATATTCAAGCGATATTGATCGGAGCAATGACCTGTCTGGCCGGCTGCAGCAACGGAGCGGTGTCGAGCCCGCAAAGCACCGCCGCAGCTGAGTCTCCGCCTTCGGCACAGGCTCCGTCATCTTCCGCTTCTCCGATCTCTTCGCCATCGCATTCCCCGACGCCTTCTCAGCAGGTCAGAAAGCGTGCCAGCATGCCGACCCACGCCCTGGCCACGAGGCTCGGCCGGAAGCTCCAGGGGAAGGACAGAGAGGACGCCGAAGCAGCCCGGACTGTATCGTCCACTGCTACCACTACGATCAAGGATGGTCGTCTATTCACGCCCATCAATAACAATCCCACCCCCAACAGTAATCCTTATGGGGCCCTTTCGTCGAACCTGGTTCTGGCACAGTCCGAGGGCGGCGCCCCGGGGCAAGCTCCGGCAGAGGTCCTCGAGGCTGTAGACGATGCCGCCCTGGTGGAAGCTCAGGAGAGACACCTGATGAATTATCAGGTGGAAGGCGCCGCCCGGGTTTTTAAGATCCTTCCCGAGGACCTCAAAGGCAGAGCGCACCAGCGCTTTCTCTTGAAGCTCAGTAACGGTGGAACGATTCTTGTCGCTCACAATATCGACCTGGCACCGCGTGTGCCCCTGAGCCCCGGGGATGTGATCAGGCTGAGGGGCGAGTTCATCTGGAACCAGAAAGGCGGTGTTATCCATTACACCCATCATTCTACGAGCCGCGCCCGTCAGGGAGGCTGGATCAGGTTAAGATCGCTTTTCTATCAGTAGAGCTAGAGCTTTTCTTGCAGGTTGGAAAGGATGTCTTGCAGGTAATCGCAGTAGTAACTCCTGCAGGTCTGCGGTTTGATCTCGTGCACCGAGCACATGCCGTTCTCGTTCAGGAATCGGCATGGAAAGCCGAGCTTGGGATCGGAGACTATACGCATGGCCGGATAGTTCTCGGGGTTCTGCCAGCATGATCTCTCCGGAAACATCAGGGAGCCTTCCCGGTAATCGATGAAGACATCCTCATAGCGAACCGGCTCTCCCAGGTACTCTTCCAGATCTTTGAGAAAACGCTCGGGATCGTGGACCTTGCCGATGATGAAGTCGCGATTGCCAAGCTTGCAGCACTGGGAGGACTCTCCCCTTGTCCCGTAACACATCTTGGTGCAGGTGTAATGGCAGACTGTCCCGAGGAGCTCCTCTTTGCTGGGAGCTTCCGCCACCTCTTCGATGCCGGCTTCCGCCCGGGCCTTTTCCTTGCCGGCAAGAAGATTTTTCAGAGTATCTAGAAAGTCGTTCATTGAGATTAGAGCCCGTATGTTTTCATGAGATTTTTGAGTCTGGTCTTCACGTTGCCTGATTTCTTCTTACCCATCGTATCGATTTCGAGTTGCTCCAGACGTTTCAGAATCGGCAGATTTTCTCGTTTCTTCCCGAATACCTGCTCCTCGAGCTGAGACAGCGTATCTTCAACCGAGTTGTCTCCGTTGTCGGCATTTTCGCTCTTGTCGCTCTTGTCGCTCTCTTCACTCTTGACCTCAGGTGTTGTTTCGGGCGGCGGCACAGAGCGTGTCACCGGCGGTCTTGCAGAAGGGCTCACAGAAGGCCTGACCACTGGTCTGTAGGTTGAGCGGACCGAAGGTCTGACCGGTTCCGGGGCTGCCTTCCTGTAGATTCCGTAGCCAGAGGCAGCGGGATCTGTGGTATTACTTGTGGTATCGTGGCTCGGACCGGCACCGCTCGAGTCGTCGATCACTTTTCCTTCTTTTGAGATGCTGACGCTGCGACCGCCGGTGGAGAGAATCACCGCCGGTGGGGCCTGAGGAGTATCCATGGTGGCTTGCATTTTGCCACCGGCCTGAGCATCGGATTTCTTTTCGGATTGATCATCGGATTTACTCTCAGGCTCGTTGTCGGAAGCTTTGTTTTCTTGCTCTACTTCTTTCTTCTTACCGTCCTCGTTCAGTCCCAGCCTCTTCAGGTGCATCTCGAGAATTTGCAGATTGCGCCGGGCGTTGGCATGGGACGGATTGACCTTGAGCGCTTCTTCCCATTGCAGCCGTGCTTCTTTGAAGTTGTTCTGATGAAAGAGGAAGAAACCCCACTTGTCGTGGGTCAGGGCGATATTGTCTCTGGCTATCTGATTGCCCGGCTCCACTTCCATGGCCTTCTCATACTCATTTATTGCTTCCTGAAACTGCCGGTGGTTGAGGAGGTTGTTCCCTTTGTTGATATGCTCGCGCAACTGCATCTGAGCCGGTGTCTCGCTCTGGCATCGTCCGGGCAGCACCGAACCGGCGGCTACCACTGCTGCCGTCATGAGGCTTGTCAACAGAAGCCCCGGCAAATGAGAGGTCAACCGATATGAGAAATGGTTCATGTTCTGAAATTACCTTGTTACTGAAATCTTAAACCATTCCAATGAAGCTTTCCAATGGACTTTCCCGCCTCTATACTCTCCTTATGAAAAGCGCCTCACCAATCATTATCATGCTCGCCCTTCTGGCAGTTTCCGCCGGATCGGCAGGAGCTCATGGCAATAGCAAAGCAGCTGATATTGTTGCTGCTGGTATCAGTGTTCCTGCCACCAGGTCTTTGACCAGCAGTTCCGATTTGATGCGTTATCTCAATGTTTCGACGGACAGGAGCGAGAGCCGGCCAGTTAGCCGCCATCGCACCGGCCAGAAGATCCTCATACTTGGCGGTCCCGAAGCCATACCCATGTGAGTACCGGCGGTCCCAGCTATTTCCATGCGGTGATATCCGAGCCTCTCATCGGTCTGACTATTGCCGACCATATCGATCTGGTGTCTTCGTCCAGTCTCGATGCACCGGCTCTCGTCTCCATCGACGAAGGGGTGACGCTTTCTTATGGTGAGCTGGCCCGGGAAGCGGATCGGCTGGCCATGGCCTTTCTGGCTGCCGGTCTCGAAAAGGGCGACCGGATCGGGATCTGGTCCACCAACAACAGCCAGTGGTTCGTGATTTTTCTGGCGGCTGCCCGGGCCGGGCTGATTCTGGTGAACATCAATCCAGGCTATCGCACCGCCGAGCTCGAATATGCCATCAATCAGTCGGGTCTCAAACTGCTTTTCACCATCGTCCGCAATCGGACCAGCGACTATCTGGCAATGCTTCATGAGATTGCGCCCCAGACCTTCTCGACATCATCGCCGAAGTCTCTCAGCCGCTGCGCCGGGCTTCAGACAGTCGTCGTGATCGATCCCGATGAGATTGACGAAGGCCAGTATTCATTCAATGAGACATTCCTGCCTTTCGAGCGCTTTTGCGATCAGGCTGCTTTCTCGTCTTCTGAGGAGCTCGAGCAGAGACGACGGACAGTACAGTTCGATTCGCCGGTGAATATTCAGTACACCTCCGGCACGACTGGTTTTCCCAAAGGTGTCACCCTCAGCCATCACAGCCTGATCAACAACGCCTTTCAGGCGGCGGTAGCCATGGAGATCGATCGAGAATCGCGCTTCTGTGTTCCCATGCCCTTCTATCATTGCGGCGGCATGATCAGCTCGGCTCTGGCCACTCTCAGCGTAGGCGGTTGCGTGGTCATCCCCAGTCCTTTTTTCACCGACCTTCCTACTCTCAAGGCGGTGCAGTCGGAGCGGTGCACCCATATATCGGGGGTGCCCACGATGTTCATCGCCCAGCTCGAGCATCCTGAATTCAAGAGTTTCGATCTGTCTTCTTTGAAAGGTGGCTTCATGGCCGGTGCGCCCTGTCCGGTTCAGCTGATGAGACGAGTGATAGGCGAAATGCACCTTTCGGATCTGGTGATTCTCTACGGGCTTACCGAGTCTTCTCCCCTGATGACTGCCACCACCACCAGAGACTCCCTGGAAAAACGTGCCACCACCGTCGGGCGAGCGATTCCCGGAATCGAGGTGAAAGTCATCGATACCGAGACAGGCGCAGTGGTCGAGCGTGGTGCTCAGGGGGAGATATGTTGCCGCGGCCATCTGGTGATGATGGGCTACTGGCAGGATGAAAAGGCCACCGGCGATGCCATCGACCGTTCCGGCTGGCTTCATTCCGGCGACCTAGGCATTATGAGCCAGGATGGTTACCTCAATATTACCGGACGCAAGAAAGACATGATCTGCCGTGGAGGTGAGAATGTCTATCCACGGGAGATCGAAGAGGTCCTGCATACTCACGATCAGATCTCGCAGGCTCAGGTTTTCGGAGTGCCCGATCATCGTCTCGGTGAGGAAGTGGCATTATGGGTGATGCCCAAACCGCATGTGGTGCTCGATCCGGAGGAGATCAAGACCTGGCTCAAGGAGCGGGTCGCGCATTTCAAAGTGCCCCGATATATCAAGATCGTCGAGGATTTCCCTCTGACGGTTACCGGTAAGCCTCGCAAATTCGTCATGCGCGATCAGATGATCGAGGAGCTCGGTCTCGAACTCGCGGCCGAGGTCGAAACTGCTTGAACGGCTGAATCCGAACAAAGTTCGAGTTCAGTCAAGAACCCAGGGCGTGGCGCTGGTATTGATGGTTGCCTGAGGGTGAGAAGATTTGGTGCCGTTATAGTTGATGGCATGCTCGACTTCCATGATCATATGACCGCAGATATGACCGAGGGAGCCCAGGGCCACCATGCAGAGCGCCGCCACCGCACCGATCCCGATGGCATATTCCACCATCGATTGACCTTGTTTCTTTCGCTTGTGTCTCATCGCTGACTCCTGCTTGCTACGAGGGTCTATGATCCCGCTCGAAGCCAGGTAGCGGAAGTCATCCCCGGGGAGGGGTTGGCTGCTACTTGTTATTTGCTATTTGCAGCAGCCCGGTTGTGATTCGGAATCGTCGGCAAGCACGTCGAGATTGGGAGCCTTTCTGAATACTTGAATAAGCTCTTCCATCACTCTTTCGGAATCCTGATTCTTCACCGCTTCCACCACACAGGTCTCCAGGTGTTGTTTGAGGATCAGTTCGGAGGTCTTGTCCAGGGCGGATTGCACTGCTTTGAGCTGGTGCAGGACATCGATGCAATATTTCTTCTCGTCCACCATGCGGTAGACATGATTGAGGTGCCCGATGGCTCTGGCGAGACGAGACTTGAGCTTTTCTTTGGAAGAATCGGTGATTGCCATGGGATGTAGTCTATAACAATCGCCTGAGAGTTGAACTATACTTTTTGTGAAGGTATCAAGCGGTTTTCAAGATTCAAGTGTCTGACAGCGACCCAAAACCGGATCGAGAAAGAGCCAAGTTGCTCGGCTTCGAGATGAGCTGGGCAAGGGTCCGGAAATTCGAAGCCCTGGTCTTTTTCGCTATGTTCGGAGCAGTGCCGCTCTTTGCTTTCCGGGTGGTCAGCTACACCCAGAGCCAGCTATTGGTCCGCAACGCTACCCATGAGCTGGTTCAAGATCTGCACAATGCCAAGGAGATGGCAGTGCGGACCGGTAAAGAGGTGACCCTCAAGGCAGTGCACCCCCAGACCGGGATGTTCAGCCCTTCCGACTCCAGGGCGCCATATCGCTATCTGATCAAGAGCGAGGTGAAAGCCAACGAGGAAGTGGTTCTGCCTTCAGGCCTGTCCCTTACCGGAATGGTCACTTTCAGCCCGGCCGGGCGTCCTCTCAGACCCTCGACCTTTATTTTCTCTGTTGATAACCGGACATCCACCATCGAGATCGACAGAGAGGGAATGGTCAGCGTTCCCTAGTACTTCATCACCGTCGGGTCGACATCATCGGACCAGGCATAGATCCCACCGGTGAGGTTGAAAACCCTCTGGAAGCCCCGGGAGAGCAGGAAAGCGGTGGTTCCCTGGCTCCTCATACCGGTCCGGCAGTAGACGACTATGTCCTTTTCCCGGAAGGTCTCTAGCTCAGCCAGCCGTGCCGGAACCTCTTCACCGGGAATATGCAGGGTATTGTCGAGACAGGCGATCTGGAGCTCGAATTCCTGGCGAATGTCAAGCAGGATTATGTCCTCGCCCTTATCCAGGCGCTCTTTTAGCTCTGTTGCTGTAATTTCCATCATTTGTCCTCGATTAAAGTATAATCTCATCTCAGAGTGTCGATTAATAAGGAGGCGTTAAGGTGGCTGAAATTTCTCTGGAGGAAGCCCTCAAGGAGTGCCTGGCAGACGATAACAAAGTGTCCAAGTACGAGGCCAAAGTTATTCGCGAGCTGATCATGGCTGACGGCATAGTCTCTGAAGACGAGAAAGCATTTTTGCAGAAGGCTCTGGAGCACAACCGGTTCGATGATCAGGCCATGGAGATTCTCTCAGGCGTGCTTCTTCGCTCCAAGCAGGACTAGTTTCACAGTTAGTTCTAAATCAAAAGCCCGGCTTTGCAGCCGGGCTTTCAATTCCGTCTATGTGCAGGTGTGGCTATGCCGCCCTGATCTGGGACAGGAAGTT